>JAFOIT010000051.1 GCA_017420585.1 Solobacterium sp. | reverse complement strand
GTCTTCAGGCTTGTTCCTTTGCCCGGTTTCAGGATGATCCCAAGCAGGGCCCCGGTCACAAAACCGCCGATGTGGGCCAGATAAGCAATATTCGGCATGAAGTTGATCATCAGGTTGACAAACAGCATCTCTGTGATCATGTTCCGGAAAGCCGGAATCCGCCAGCCCCCGGCCTGCTCCACCAGCATGATGAACGCCGCCATCAGCCCGTAGAGGCCGCCGGAGAGCCCGACGACGATCGTATTGCCGCCGCGGATCAGCTGGAACAGCGAACCCCCTGCAATCGATCCCAGCAGGATCAGGAAATACCGCAGACGGCCGTATTCCCGTTCCAGCAGCGGGCCGGTATTGCTGAAGGAAAACAGGTTCATCACCAGATGCCAGACACTGACATGCACCAGGCCGACCGACACCAGCCGCCACCATTCCCCGGCCAGTATAAACGGCTTGTAATACGCTCCGAAAAAGATCGCCTGCTCAATCCGGGAAAGGCGCAGCGGCGCAAGATGGATCAGGCCGAACACCAGCAGGCACAGCAGCATGATGATCATTGTGACTTTCGCTTCCTTAAGCCGGTTCAGATTCATACTTCCCCCTGACGCAGACGTTCGAGCAGTTCTTTGAAATAAGCCGGCAGCGGGGCCGTAAAGGTCATCTCTTTGCCGGTGCGGGGATGCACAAACGTGAGCTGAAAGGCATGCAGCACCTGGCCCTGTGTATCCATGATCCGGCATGGCCGGCCGTATTTTTCATCCCCGACAACAGGATGCCCGATGTATTTCATATGCACACGGATCTGGTGTGTCCGGCCGGTTTCCAGCCGGCACTGCACCAAAGTCGCGCCGCGGAAGCGCTCAACCACATGGAAATGTGTCCTTGCTTCCCGGCTGTTTTTCGGGGTGACAGTCATCCGCTGGCGGTCTTTGGGATCGCGCCCGATCGGCGCATCGATCAGGCCGTCATCATGATCCAGCTTGCCCGCAACCACGGCCAGATACTCCCGGTGGCAGGTTTTGTTCTCCAGCTGGGCGGCAATCGCCTCATGGGCAAAATCATTCTTGCAGGCGACGATGCATCCGGTTGTGTCCTTGTCAATGCGGTGGACAATGCCGGGCCGCAGTTCTCCGTTGATGCCGCTGAGATCCTGACAGTGATACAGCAGCGCGTTTACCAGTGTCCCGCTGTATGCCCCCGGGGCAGGATGCACGACCATGCCCTTCGGCTTGTTGATGACAATGACATCACTGTCTTCATACAGAATATCAAGCGGGATATTCTCGGGTTTCATTTCCACCGGCACCGCTTCGGGAACCAGGACTTCAATCCGGTCACCGGTCTCAGTCTTGTAGCTGCTTTTGACCGGTTTGCCGTTGACGGTAACATTACCCTCTTCAATCAGCATCTGCAGCCGTGATCGGGAAAGATCCGTACAGGTGCTCAGGTACCGGTCCAGACGGATCCCCGCTTCTTCTGCCGTCAGTTCCAGCCGGTTCATGCCTTCTTCTCCTTTTCCGGCAGCAGCATCTCCAGAAACATCAGGCCGACGCCGATGCACAGGGCCATATCCGCTACATTGAATACAGGGAAATCATAGCCGAAGATATAGAAATCAAGGAAATCCCGGACAGCGCCGATCATCAGCCGGTCATACAGGTTGCCGGCCGCCCCGCCGATCATCAGGCACAGGGCCGCGCGGTACAGTTTTGTCTGATCCTTGCCTTTTAGCAGCACATACAGCAGACAGCCGATCACAACCGCCGCGAGCAGGCTTAAAAACGCCTGATGCCCGCTGAACATGCTCCAGGCTGCCCCGGTATTCCTGACATAAGTCAGGTAAAAGAAATCCTTTATGATTTCAATTTTTCCATGCAGGGCCGGATGCAGCTGTATCCAGTATTTGGTCAGCTGGTCCAGAACCATTACTGCAATGATGATGAACCATTCCATCATTCTTCCTCGTCATTTCTCTGATATGTGCGGGCGGTGCCGAGAATCTGGGTCGTTGCCTCTTCGCTGAACTGGCTGACATAGAGATTGTAATAATCCCCCTTCAGAGCCATCAGTTCCTGATGTGTACCCTGTTCGGTAATCCGGCCCTTGCTGATTACCAATATCTTATCGGCATTCACAATGGTTGACAATCTGTGGGCCACAATAAAACTGGTGCGGCCCTTCATGACCGTGTCAACTGCTTCCTGGATTATCTGCTCCGTTTCCGTATCGACCGAAGAAGTCGCTTCATCCAGGATAAACAGGCCGGGATCGGCAATGACTGCCCGGGCAAAGCTGATGAGCTGTTTCTGCCCGGTTGACAGCCGGCCGCCGCCTTCACCCACTTCGGTGTCATAGCCTTTATCCAGCTGCCGGATAAACGCATCCGCGTTGACCAGCCGGCAGGCTTCTTCAATTTCTTCATCCGTCGCGTCCAGCCGGCCGAAACGGACATTGTCCCGGATGGAGCCGCTGAACAGGTGCGGTGACTGCAGCACATAGCCGATCCGGCTGTGCAGCCAGCCGATGGAACGTTCCCGGTAGTCCCGGCCGTCAATCAGGATCCGGCCGGAGGTCGGCTCATAGAACCGGCACAGCAGGTTGACAATCGTACTCTTGCCCGAGCCGGTTTCCCCGACCAGGGCAACGGTTTCACCCGGATTGACAGACAGGCAGAAATCTTGCAGGATCTCCTCACCTTCCCCGTAGTGAAAACCTACATGATCAAACTCGATCCTGCCGGTCATGGGCTCATAAGCCTCTTCTTTCGGTTCCAGCTCGGTGCCGTAACGGGCCGCAACTTCCTGGCGGTCGCGGATAGCCGGCTGCTCATCCAGCAGCGACAGCACCCGTTCCGCACTGGCCTGGGCCATCTGCAGTTCGGCAATCAGGCTGGCAATCTGGTTCAGCGGTTCAAAGAACTTGCGGGCATACTCCGTGAACATCATCAGTGTACCGAAACGGATAACCTGCAGGAATACCTGGTGACCGCCGTAGACAAGAATCGCTGCCAGGGAGAACGCACTGAGCATCATGACAGTCGGATAGAACAGCGCTGACAGGGTCACCGCCCGGACAGAAGCACTCTCCATTTCACCGGTGATGCCTTTGAACTCAGAGAAATTTGTATCTTCCAGCACCAGTGTCTTGGTTGTTCTGGCACCCATGATGCCTTCATTGAAGCTGCTGGTGATTCTCGAGTTGATTCGCCGGACATCCCGGTAGTTCTTCAGGATACGGATATTGAACCAGTTGGCAATCACCGCCAGCAGCGGCACCACGGCCAGGACAAGCAGCGCCAGCTTCCAGTCCGTTACCAGCATGACGCCGGTCACACCGAGCATGACCGAAACACCCCAGGCCAGGTCCATCAGGCTCCAGGCCAGGATTTCGGACAGCCGGGTGACGTCACCGGTCAGGCGGGACAGCAGCCAGCCGGCCGGCGTGACATCAAAATACGAATAAGACAGGGACTGCAGCTTGCTGAAGAGTGCTTCCCGCAGTTCATACGCCATATCCATTTCCGTATGGCCCGCCTCGATGAAATAGAAATAAACCATTAAAGCCTGCAGAATGCCGCCGCCGGCAAACAGCAGGATAAACAGCACCAGCTGCGTGTCAGTGCCTTTGCCCGCCGCGAATACATCGATGGCCACCTTGTTCATATACGGCAGCAGCACATCGACAAGGGCGATGAACAGATTCAGGATTCCCAGCCGGATCAGCCGCTGTTTCTGACTGGACAGCAATCTCAGGATCCGCTTCCACAGCGAAATATCGAGGGAATCCGTATTATAGGTTTTTTCCTCAAACCGGATCTGGCTCATATTCTGCCTCCGTTTCCGCATAGGAAGACTGGATCTCATAGATCCGTCTGTAAAGACCATCCTGCCGGATCAGTTCGTCATGGGTGCCGTCCTGGGTAATCCGGCCGTGCTCCAGCACGATAATCCGGTCGGCGTCCCTGGCACTGTTGATCCGCTGCGTGATGATAATCGTCGTGATATTCCGGCCGTGTTCGTTCAGGGCCTGGCGGATCTGCCGGTCTGTACGGGCATCCACGGCGCTGAGGGAATCATCAAAAATCAGGATACGGCTGTCATTCATCAGGGTGCGGGCAATCGCGATCCGCTGTTTCTGCCCGCCGGACAGGGTGACCCCCTTCTCACCGACCAGCGTGCTGTATCCCTGTTCAAATTCATTGATGACTTCGTGCACCGCTGCAATCGAAGCGGCTGTCTCCACTTCCTTCTCCCCGGCATCCCGGCCCAGATGGATATTCTCGTAAATCGTGCGGGAGAACAGGAACGGTTCCTGCAGGACAATACCGACCTTCTGGCGCAGGTACTGCCGGTTGATCTGGTTCAGTTCCACCCCGTCCAGCCGGATCGAGCCGTTCTCGTAGTCATACAGCCTGGTCAGAAGATGCACCAGGGTGGACTTGCCGGCCCCGGTCGGACCCATCAGGGCAATGGTTTCGCCCGGCCTGATATGCAGGGAGACATCATCCAGCACCGGTGACTCTTCTTCTCCATACCGGAACGAAAGATGATCAAAGACGATATCCCCGCTCAGCTCCGGCCTTTCCCCGGAAGTCATGTCTTCTTCCGGTTCATTGAGAATTTCATTCAGTCTGTCAATGGATACCCCGCTCTTGCCGATATCGGAAAGAATACGCCCCAGCTGCCGGATCGGCCAGAGAATCATTGACTCATAAGACATGAAAACCATGAAATTGCCGATGGTCAGGGTCCCGGCACGGGCTTCCTGGATACCGGCAAACAGCACAATCAAGGTCTGCAGCAGGCAGATCAGGTCACTGCTGGACCAGTATCTGCCGAGCAGTTTAATCATCGCAAAGGTCCGGTCCCGGAAGTCTTCATTGTAGTCCCTGAACCGGTTGATTTCGTACCGTTCCCGGCCGAATGCCTTGATGACCCGGATGCCGTTGAGGTTTTCCTGGATGACCGTGGTCATGCGTCCTTCCGACTCATCTGATGCCAGGAAGGCTTTCTGGTTGCGCTTGTAGAAGTAATAAGCGTACAGGAACAATACCGGCATGAGGATGACAGCTTTAAATGCCATGCGCCGGTGCAGGCCGAACAGGACCGTGCAGGCAATCAGCACCGTGCACAGTGAACGGATCATATGCTGGAACTGCTGGCCCATAACCCGGCGGATGATATCGTCATCGGTGGTGCACCGCTGCACCAGATCACCGGTTTTGGTGCGGACATGGTATTCATACGGCAGCCGCTGCAGATGGGAATACAGATCCCGGCGGATCCGCGCCGCCATATCTTCGGACATCCGGCCGCTCAGATAACCGCGCAGGAACAGGAAAACCGACTGCAGCAGGTATACGCCGGCAATCATCATACCGCCTGCCAGCAGGTGTTCCCGCAGCCAGGCTGTGCCGCCGAACATCTCCGCAATCATGATGTTGACCCGGCCGCTGAGCGGCTGTGAGTCAATGACATAGTCAATGAAGAAGCCGAAGATCAGCGGTATCAGCAGGCCCAGGAAAACAGCAAAAACGGCAAAGACCGCCACACAGGCGAATCTCCACCGGTTTCCGCGCAGATATTTAGATAAAAACTGTCGTCTGTTCATGCCATAACAGTATAGCACTAAAGATTGTTTTCTTCTTTATATGCCTTCAGGGCCCGGGCAATCTGATCCGGGCAGGATGTTCTCTTGAACCCGCATGGTGTGCCTTCGAAATCTTCGATGACATCATCAATCTTCATACCGGCAATAATCTTGGAAATGCCCAGCAGGTTGCCGGCACAGCCGCCCAGGATCCGGACGCTCTTAATTGTGTCACCGTCAATTTCAAATGTATATTTCTGCGAACATACGCCTCTTGGTCTGTACTCAAATGTAGTCATTTTCTTTCCTCCACGAGGGCCATTATATCAAAGCACTGCCGGGTTGCAACGTATTTGCCCATGAATTACTCAATATCAAACTCCGGTGGCACATCGATTTCGTCCGAAACATAGCGGCCGTTCTTTTTCCGCTGTCTGACACATTCCGTGAGGAGGTACTCGATCTGTCCGTTGACCGAGCGGAAATCGTCTTCCGCCCACTGGGCAATGGCGTTGTAGAGCTTTGACGACAGCCGCAGTGGCACCTGTTTTTTCTGGCCGTCGTTCATCAGTACAGACTGCCGGAATTAACCACCGGCTGGGCATCGTGATTGCCGCAGAGGACCACGAGCAGATTGGAAACCATGGCCGCCTTGCGTTCCGGATCCAGTTCCACCACATCGTCTTCCTTCAGTTTGGCCAGGGCCATTTCCACCATGCCGACAGCCCCGTCAACGATCATCTTGCGGGCATCGATGATGGCGGACGCCTGCTGCCGCTGCAGCATGACCGCAGCGATTTCCTGGGCATAGGCCAGATATGTGATCTTGGCATCGATGATTTCAATGCCAGCATCCCGTACATTTGCCTGGATCTGCTCGCGGATCCGCTCAGCCACAACCGTGCTGGAACCGCGCAGGCTGCCTTCATCCGGCCGGCCGTCACCGGTCGTATCGACATTCTGGGCCACGTCATACGGATAAATACGGACAATGTCACGCAGCGCGGTATCACACATCAATGACAGGTATTCCTTGTAGTTGTCAACCGCAAATACCGCCTTGGCTGTATCTGTCACACGCCAGGTAACCGCGATGCCGATTTCCACCGGATTGCCGAGAACATCATTGATCTTCTGCCGGGCATTGTTCAGGGTCATGACCTTCAGCGAGATCTTCCGGCTGGTGATTTCGACATTGCCGTTTGCCCCGAACAGTGACTTGACATCACCGGACTGATTCAGCTTTGTCTTCGCCGCCGGGTTTACTGCCTGGCAGAACGGATTGACGAAGTAGACGCCTTCCCCTTTCAATGTTCCGATATACTTGCCGAACAGGGTCAGGACCAGTGCTTCCTGCGGCTTCAGTATTTTCAGACCGAGCAGCAGGATCCAGCCGAATGCCAGCCAGAGAATACTCAGAAAGCCCACCAGCGGATGAACCCGCCGGGCCATAATGAAATTCATGATAATAGCAAGATAAGACGCAATCACAAGGATCAGAACCAGAATCCCGTTCTTTTTATGCTGCAGTACGATTTCTTCCATAATTAGACTCTCCTTCAAATCTGATATCATTTTAATATCACTTTTGTATCATTTCAAGACTTATGAGGAAAATTCCCTGTTTTCTGTTTTTCCGGCGAACAGTACTGTTATGGACAACTTGATAAATTTGATGCTGCTCCTGCTGTACAGCCGCCTGTTTCCCCGTGACCGGCTGACCCGCAGGGAGCGTTTCCTGCTGGTTTCTGCGGCCATCACAGCAGCCGCAGTCAAACCGGCATCGGCATTTGCCTTGGAAGTCCCGGTGCTGCTTTACGCGGCCATGATTGACCGGCGGACCGGGGAGATTCCAGATTTGTGTGCAGTACTGCTGGCGGCCGGTGCTTTCGGCCAGCCGGAACACTGGCTCCTGGCGGCATTTTATGTCCTGGTTATCACAGGGCTTTTATCCATGGGCGGACTGCTGGGCTTTGGCGATGTCAAGCTGATGGCCGCATGGACCTTTGCCCATGGCCGGCTGATCATGGCAGGTCTCACTGCAGCCTGCTGGCCGTGTCTGCTGTACTGCCTTACGGGCAGACGAAAAAAACAGATCCCCTTCGCGCCGTTTCTGGCGTTCGGGTTTCTGTTTGTTCAGTTATTGTCCTGATCCTGCAGCGGCAGCGCGAACCAGAATGTGCTGCCTTTGTCCGGCTCACTTTCCACACCATAGGGAACCTGGTGCAGATCGAGGATCTCCTTGACGATGGCCAGGCCGATGCCGCTGCCGCTGGCTGAGCGGACATGGGCCCGGTCTACCTTGTAATAGCGGTCCCACACGAGCGGAAGCTGGTCCGCCGCAATGCCTTCGCCATAGTCCTGCACTTCCACCCTGGCCATGCCGTTATCCCGCTTCAGGCGGATATCGATCTGCCGGCTGCGGCCGGAATAATTGATGGCGTTGGTCATGAAATTATTGAAGACCTGGCGGATTCTTTCCATATCCGCGCTGACCATGGTCTCGCCGGGTTCCTGCCAGTTCAGCACAAACCCGTCATTGACCTGATAAACATCATACTTACGCATTTCCTGCGTGATCAGCCCGGCCAGGTCAAAGACCTGCGGCTGCAGGACAATGCGGTGTTCCTGCAGGCGGGAAAGGTCCAGCAGGTCATTGACCAGCATTTTCAGCCGCTGTGATTCATCTATGATCACCTGCAGATTCTCCGGATTGTTTTCCCCCGGCAGGTCCCGCATCATTTCACCGTAACCGCTGATCATGGTCAGCGGCGTGCGCAGGTCATGCGACACATTGGCAATCAGGTCACGCTTGGCCCGGTCTGCCTTCTGTATATCTTCCGCCGCCCTTGACAGTGTTTCATTGAGTTCCTGTGCTTCCCGGTACTTGCCGGTATCTGCCGACGCTTCATAGCGCCCTTCCGGCAGCTTTTTCGCGGCTTCATTGATCCGGGTCAAAGGCCGGGCAATCGTGCGGTACATGAGCATGGTCAGAAGCGCCATGAACACCAGGATGATCCCGCTGATATACCACAGCTGCATCTTCAGCGTAGCCGTAGCCGCGTCGACCGGTGAGATACTGCCGTATACCATGACAATCGTGTCGCCCTTGTCCGCCGGGACAATCCGTGTGTAAATAACGGAATCCAGCCCGGGACGGCCGGCCATCCGGGTCTCTCCACGGTACAGATACGTATTGCCGTTCTGCTGGGCTTCATAAATATGGCCGAGCAGTTCCAGCGAATCCATGCGGTACAGCGGACAGCCCATATTCCCGGCAGTCATATCCCCGGTATTGACCCCGATCACCCGTACACAGAGATCATTCTCAGCCGATACCCGGAAGATGGTTTCATTGAGATCACCGCTGTCCAGGGCGTCCGTGACTTCATCGCTGACCTGCCGGATCATGCTGATCTTGTTGGCCTCATACATCGGCTGCAGCAGGCCAATCTGAAACAGCAGGACAACCCCGATCATGGCCGCCGCAAAAAACAGCAGATACCGGGCAATTTTCCATTTAAGACTGACTTTCTTTTTCAAAACGGTAGCCAACTCCTCTCAGGGTCACAATCAGGCGGCTGTATTCACCGAGATTCTTCCGCAGCAGTTTGATATGGGTATCCAATGTCCGGTCATCACCGAAGAAATCATAACCCCATACCGTCTGCAGGATCTGTTCCCGGGTCAGGGCTATACCGGCATTCTTCACCAGATAGACCAGCAGTTCATATTCCTTCGGCGACAATCCGACCCGGCTTCCGTCAATGGATACCGTACGCGCAGAATAATCGATCTCCAGGCCGCCGGTCCGGAAGACTTCCCCGGCACCGCTCCTGGTCCGCTTCAGAATGGCATGGATCCTCATCATGAGTTCCTTGCCGGAAAACGGCTTGACCACGTAGTCATCCACGCCCAGGTCAAACCCGTGCACCTTGTCGTATTCCTCCCCCAGCGCCGACAGCATGATGATCGGCATGTCCGGGGCAGTCTTTTTAATCTGTCTGCAGGCAGAAAAGCCATCGAGCTCCGGCATCATGATATCCATGACAATCAGATCGAAAGGCTGGGTTTCACACATTTCCACGGCGGCCATGCCATTGGCTGCCTCAGCCACCTGAAAACCTTCATATTCCGCATATTTCCGGATCATCTCCCGGATTCTGATTTCGTCATCAACAATGAGTATTCTGGTCATATTCTGCCCTCCTGTTTCAACGATATGACAGTAAAGTGAATTTTCTGTGAACAGCGGCTCAGGAAGAGAAAAAACGTCTTCCGTTAAACCGGTCCGGGAATTCATATGTCTTTTCCAGCCACCTTGAGAACAGATCGATCAGCCGGCCGTTGACAACCGCGCAGAAGACCGTGCCCGGCCCCACACCGGCAAAGGTGCCGAAACCGAAAAAGAGAAAAGACAGAAGGATTGCTGCCGTACAGCTGATGCAGTCATATACCGTTTTCGTAGCGGCCAGCGCAAAACCATAGCGGGCCACCAGTTCCTTGACAATCAGCTCATAAGCTTCCGGCGGGATATAGGTATGAAACAGCAGCGCAACGCCCAGCGCACACAGCGCCAGGCCGCCGCCGAACAGAACCAGCCGTATAGCCAGACTGCCGGCGGTCAGGGATCCGGTCAGTTTCATCATGAGATCTAGCATCACCCCGTAAACTACAGCCGTCACAAAAGAAAACAGATAACCTGTCCTGAACCTTCTGAGAAACAGCGACAGCAGTACAATCAGCACTGCCTGCAGCAGATACTCGGCCATGCCGAAGGTAAACCAGGGAATGCTTCCGGATATGAACTGATACACAACATACGCCGGGGCCACGACCATGGACATGCCGAATGAAGCCTTTTCAGTCAGAGCCGTACCCAGCGCCAGAAACAGCAGTCCTGACAAATACGCCAGTTCACTGTAAACAATGATCTTTTTGTTCAAAACGATAACCTCACAGTTCCGTTTGATACAGAAACGGAAAAAGATACTTCATCAGTATACTCTTTTCCCGCTGTGAGGCAAAAGAAAAACAGCTGTCCGTGACAGCTGTCTCTTCTTACAGATGCTCAATCATTTCAGCGGCTGCGCCGATTTCCGGAATCACAAGGTCTTCAATCTTCCCGGCGTCGCTCGCTTCCGCAATCTTTTCGTTCAGCGGAACCCGGGCCAGGACCGGCAGATGGAATCTCTCCGCTGTTTCGGCAATATGCGACTGCCCGAACACATACATCTTGTGGCCGCATTCCCCGCATTCGACATAACTCATGTTTTCCACCAGGCCGAGAATCCGGATGTTCATCATGTTGGCCATATTGATTGCCTTCTCAACAACCATGCCGACCAGTTCCTGCGGGCTGGTGACAACGATAATGCCGTCCAGCGGCAGCGACTGGAACGCGGTCAGCGGAACATCACCGGTTCCCGGAGGCATGTCGACAAACATGAAGTCCACATCATCCCAGAAGACTTCCTCGAAGAACTGCTTCAGGATGCCGGCAACCATCGGGCCGCGCCAGATCACTGGCTGGTTCTCGTTTTCCAGCAGCATATTTGCTGTGACAATCTGCATGCCCTTTTCGGTCTTGGCCGGAATCATCAGCTCGCCGTCACCGTGAGCTCTTTCGTGAATACCGAAGACCTTGCCCATGCTCGGGCCGGTAATGTCGCCGTCAAGGACTGCTGTCCGGTAGCCGCGGCGCTGCATCTCGCTGGCCAGGATGCTGGTCACGAAGGACTTGCCGACCCCGCCTTTGCCGGAAACAACACCGATTACTTTCTTAACGCTTGAGCGCGGATGAAGATGCGCACTGAAATCCGGCTTCTCCTGCCGGGAACTGCAGTTGGCTGTGCATTCCTCACAGACATGATTGCAGTTTTCAGGATTCTGATTTGTCTGAGTCATATTGTATGTTTACCCCACTTCCGCCTAATATTGTATCAAATCCGTCAAGCACATACATAAAATTGCTTCCCGTCACCATCACGCAATATATATAAAACAATATCTTTTCAAGGAAAACCGGGGCGCTGATATCGCTTAAGAACCAGCGCAATATTTTTATAATGTGTGTTTTCCCGCATATTTATGCCGTTTTTTCATATTGTTGGCTTTCCAACCGAGGCTGTGCTATGATGATCGTGCGTGTTGTAAAAACAACAGGGGTTTGTGTATGAGAAAAACGTTGCTTGGTGACCTGCGGGATTCGGAACTCTTTCATGGCATCCGCAGGGATGAGGCCCGCCGCATCCTGGCGTCACTGGATGCCCAGCTGAAAAACTACCGTAAAGGCCAGACAATCCTATCCGCCGGTTCACGGGTCCGCCGGATTGCACTGGTCATGGAGGGCTCTGTCACCCTGTTCCAGACGGATTTCTGGAACCGGCAGATCATCATCGACCGGCGCCGCAGCGGCCAGATTTTTGCCGAAGCTTTCGCCTGTGACCGGCATGCGCTCAGCAGTTTCACCGTACAGGCTGATGAGGCAACCGTTATCCTCTGGTTTGACATCATGGATATTCTGAAGGTGGACGCCGCCGATGAAAGCCGCACTGCCCTGATCCGGAACATCATGAATACCCTGGCCATGAAGAACCTGGCCCTTAATGAAAAACTGCTCCATGTCAGCCGCCGGTCCACAAAAGAAAAACTGCTTTCCTTCCTCTCTGACGAGGCCCGGAAAGCAGGTTCCAGTGAATTCGATATCCCCTTCTCACGGCAGGAACTGGCCGATTATATCGGCGTTGACCGTTCCGCGATGTCCGCCGAACTCTCACGCCTGGCGCGGGAAGGATACTTTGAGACCAACCGCAGTCACTTCATTCTCAAGAAAATGTGACTATTTCCCGAGAAGCGTATCCGCTTCTTTTTTTGCGGCCTGCAGGTCATCACAGACAATCAGGACGATCAGGCTGCCGTTGTCTTCCACGACGGCATTGTCCACCTTGAATACTTCATCCGGATAATAGTTCTGCATCTGCAGCTTGGTTGTCTGCAGGTAGGTATCAATCTTTTCCCGGCAGCTGTCGACATCCTTGGCATCGAATACAGCAACGATATCGGCAGAACTGTCATTGTGAATATAAACCGAAGAGGACTCCAGCGTATCTTCCTCAAAAAAGAACAGACCCTGGACAATTCTGTCTTCCAGCTCTTCCGTCTTCTCTTCCAGGCCGAGATCCTTTACCGCTTTCGCCGCCAGAGCCGCCGTATCCGGACGGCTGGAAGCAGGCTGCGAACCGCAGCCGCACAGCATGACAACTGCGCACAGACTACTGACAAACTTTCTGAACATAATCTTCTCTCCTTATAACATGGGTGGCAAAATAGTCTTCCAGGGCGTGCGTCCCGGTCGGGGTGAAATGCAGACCGTCTGCCACGTATTCATTCCTGATCGTATTGTCCTCATCATCGAGGCCGTTGTCCAGATCAAGATAGTAAACATGATTGTTCCGCGCCAGGGTAATCAGATGTTCATTCAGATCAACCAGCTGGATTGTCAGGGCCGGTTCCGGCAGACCGGAGATATAATCCGGATGATACGCCAGAATGATATAGACGCTGGCATGCGGGTTCTTTTCCAGAATCACATCCAGGATTTCCTGGAACTTGGCTGCGAAAGCATCAAAACTCGGATTACGGATTTCATTGATGCCGAACAGCAGATAGATGTTATTGCGTTCATTCTCGTAAATGACATCCATCAGCGTGCGGGTTTCCTCCGACTTCCCTGCCCCTTCCACATACGGTTCCCTGGACAGGTCATCGATCGGCATGATATCGATCATCATCAGATTCAATGAAGTAACAAATTCAACGTGGGCATTGTCATGCCGTCCGTAAAGGGCCACGGATCCCATGCGGGAATCCCCGGCAAACAGAACATCATCGTAATACGAATCATCCACAGGGTCACTGTACGGGGCCGGGTTGTCGTAATCATATGAATCAATATAACGGCAGCTGTATTCCGCCTCATTGTCTGCACTCTGTTCCGTTTCAGCGGCACTGCTGCAGCCGCAGCTTAATCCCAGAACCAGCAGGATTGTCATCATCTTTTTCATTGTCTGAACAGGCTGTCACTTTCTTCTTCATCACCAAATGTAGGCAGGTCCGGCAGTTCATCCAGGCTCATCAGTTTGAAACTGTTCATGAACTCCTCGGTAACTTCGTATAGAATCGGCCGGCCCGGCGCATCACTGCGGCCGGTTTCCTTAATCAGATCACGGGCCATCAGCTTCCGCAGCATCACATCCGCGCCGACCCCGCGGATTTCCTCGATTTCAACCCGGGTGATCGGCTGCTTGTAGGCTATGATTGCCAGGGTCTCTAGCGCCGCCTGGGACAGCGTGGAGGATTTGCCCAGCTGGAACAGTTTCTTTGCATATGCATGCACGGACGCTTTGCTCAGGAAACGGTAGATCCCGCCGTAGTCGGCGATCTCGATACCGTGGGAATCATCCAGATACTTCTGCTGCAGCTGATCGAACAGCTCCCTGACCCGCTCTTCACTGATATCCATGGTCTGGGCCGCCTGCTCAGCCGTAATGCCGTCATCCCCGACCAGGAACAGGAGGCCTTCCAGAATCGCCGCAGCCTGATCGCCCTGATCCGCTGCCGGTTCTTCCGTCTGTACAATTTCTTCCGTATTTACTTCACTCATGCAATCCCTGTCCCCCGAGAAAACCAGATGACGTCATTTTCGTCTACTGTAAAAACAAGTGTATGGAGCCGGGCCAGATCAAGCACTGCCAGAAATGTCGCAATAAATGTCGGCACGTCATGGCAGTCCTCCAGCAGCGTCTCAAACCGGAAGGTCGGCGGCAGCCGGTCCAGTTTTGCCCGGATTTCCAGCTCGCGGTCTTCCATCGAGATCTCCCGTTCGGTATAGCGGGTTTCAATCGGCCTGGTCAGCTGCATCCGCATCAGGCAGCGTTTCATGGCCCGCAGCAGTTCATTGGCATTGCCGTCATACGGCTCGTCATCCACGCTGCGCCGCCACTGCTCCGCCTCTTTTGCCAGCGGCCGGGTCAGCTGGTTCTGTCTGGCCTCGAACATCTGAAACAGTGAGGAACTGACTTCCTTGAACTGCTGGTACTCCAGCAGTCTTCTGACCAGCCTGTCTTTCGGATCCTCTTCATACTCATCCGTGATGTCACCGGTATTCTTCGGCAGCAGTTTGCGGGATTTGTATTCGATCAGTTCTGCCAGTTCCACCAGATACTCACTGGCCACTTCCAGGTGCATCTGCTGCATGGCGTTCAGATAAGCGATATACTGATCCGTCAGAACACTGACATCAAGATCAAAAAGATCAAGTTCCTTTTCCTTGATCAGATGGAGCATCAGGTCCAGCGGACCGTCAAACTGTTCTACTGAAACCTTGAACTCATCCATATACCGCAGTGATTATACCAAAAAAGACGCCTCTTCTCCATAGATAGAGACGTCTTTTCGGGTTTATGCCGCAACGATATTGACAATCTTGTTCGGAATGACGATTACCTTGCGGATGGTCTTGCCGTCGGTAAACGCCTTGACCGATTCCAGCGCCAGGGCTGCCGCTTCCACATCCGCCTTGTCAGCGTCCGTATCCGCTTCAAACCGCCCTCTCACCTTGCCGTTGACCTGGACAATGATGGTCACCTTGTCCCTGACCAGCTTGGCTTCATCGCAGACCGGCCATGGCTCATATGTGACGGTTTCCCTGCCGGTTACCTGGCTGTAGAGTTCCTCACCCAGATGCGGTGCGTAGCAGCTGAAGATCTTCAGGAAGTTGGCAAACATTTCCCGGCTGACCTTGCCGTTCTTGTATACATCATTGATGAAGATCATCATCTGGGAAATAGCCGTATTTAGGTTCAGCGATTCGATATCCGCGGTAGCCTTTTTGACCAGGAAGTTGTAGCTGTAATCCAGTTCCGGGGTTGCTTCATCAACGATCATCGTGCCGTTTTCGACAATCCGGCTGACTCTTTCCAGCCACTTTCTGGCCCCGTCCACACCGGTTGTGGACCATGGCAGGGACGCTTCCAGCGGGCCCATGAACATTTCATAGAGACGCAGGGTGTCTGCCCCGTGGCTCTTGACCAGGTCATCCGGATTAATGACATTACCCAGCGACTTGGACATCTTGACACCGTTTTCGCCGAGGATCATGCCCTGGTGGAACAGTTTCTTGAACGGTTCCGGGGTGCTGACCACGCCGCAGTCATACAGCACTTTATGCCAGAAACGGGAATACAGCAGGTGCAGAACGGCATGCTCTGCGCCGCCCACGTACAGGTCAACCGGCAGCCAGTGGTCCAGCAGTGCCTTGTCGGCAAGTGCGTCGTTGTTTTTCGGGTCGAGATAACGCATGTAATACCAGCAGGAACCGGCCCACTGCGGCATCGTGTTGGTTTCCCGCACACCCTTCATGCCGTCGATTTCCACACTCAGCCAGTCTTCGCAGTGCGCCAGCGGGCTTTCCCCGTCGTCACTTGGCTGATAGTTGTCCGTTACCGGCAGTTCCAGCGGCAGATCGCTGGTGTCGACCGTACGGAGTGTGCCGTCTTCCATATGGATGATCGGGATCGGTTCACCCCAGTAACGCTGTCTCGAGAAGAGCCAGTCACGCAGCTTGTACTGTACCTTCTTTTCACCGACATGGTGTTCTTCCAGCCAGTCAAGCATCTTTTCAATGGCGTCTTCCTTGTTCAGTCCGTTCATCCATTCACTGTTGATGTGCAGGCCGTCTTCGGTCCAGGCCGCTTCTTCGATATTGCCGCCTTCCAGGACCGGGATGATTTCCAGGCCGAACTTTCTGGCGAATTCATAGTCACGTTCATCGTGCGCCGGAACAGCCATGATGGCACCTGTACCATAAGTAGCCAGGACATAGTCGGCAATCCAGATCGGCACTTCCTTGCCGTTGACCGGGTTGATCGCATAGGCCCCGGTAAAGACACCGGTCTTTTCCTTGTTCAGGTCGGTCCGCATCAGGTCGGATTTATGACTCGCTTCTTCCTTGTATGCCTGGACAGCATCCCACTGTTCCTTCGATGTAATGGCGTCGACGAACGGATGCTCCGGGCTCAGGACACAGTATATGCAGCCATACAGTGTGTCGCACCGGGTTGTAAATACCGTGAATTCCTTATCGGTATCCTTGATCTTGAAAACGACATCCGCACCGGTCGACTTGCCGATCCAGTTCTTCTGCATATCGATCGTGCTCTGCGGCCAGTCCACCTGGTCCAGGTCTTCCAGGAGCCGCTCGGCATAAGCGGTAATCCGCAGCACCCACTGCCGCATATTCTTGCGGATGACCGGGTAACCGCCGCGTTCACTCTTGCCGTCAATGACTTCTTCATTGGCCAGCACGGCTTTCAGTTCCGGGCACCAGTTGACCGGCATCTCGGCTGTATAGGCCAGGCCCTTCTCGTAGAGCTTCAGGAAGATCCACTGCGTCCACTTGTAGTAATCCGGATCACATGTCCGCACTTCCCGGTCCCAGTCATAGCTGAAGCCGAGCGATTTGATCTGCTCACGGAAATGATCCACATTGGCATAGGTGAATTCAGACGGATGATGCCCCGTTGCCAGCGCATACTGTTCGGCCGGCAGACCAAAGGCGTCAAAGCCCATCGGATGCATGACGTTGAAGCCCTGCATGCGCTTCATGCGGGCGATGACATCCGTTGCCGTATACCCTTCCGGATGGCCGACATGCAGGCCCTGCCCGGATGGATACGGGAACATGTCCAGAACGTAATACTTCGGCTTGTCAAAGTCATACGCATCCGTCCTGAAGGTCTTGTTCTTTTCCCAGTACTCCTGCCACTTCTTTTCAATTTCGCGGTGATTGTAAGTCATTTTCTGTCCTCCCCTGAAAGTAAAACGCCCTTATTGCTAAGGACGTTGTAAAACGCGGTACCACCTTAGTTCATGATCGAAATCATGCGCTCATTGTTCCGATAATGCCGGAAGGCAATTCCTCCCCGGCCGAGTTCGAAGCCGTCCATGCCCCGGGTTTCACCAACCCCCGGGTCTCTGTGCCATGTCCGCGAATCTACTGCTGCCGGTTCTGCAGAATAAATGTATTTTAGCAAAGCCGGCAGAAAACATCAATTCCTTTCTGCCGGCTGGGCCATTCTTATTCCTGGTTCAGGTAATCAACCGCTACCTGGGCATACAGGGCCGAGCCTACTTCAAAGGAGCTCTCATCTACCAGAAAAAGTCACTGTGGTGCGGATATTCGCCGCCGGCACCGAGGTTGGCAAACGCGGACGGGCAGAGATGTGTATATTCCGCAAAGTCTTCGCCGCCCATGCCCGGGGTGGCTTCTTCCACACACTCCGGTGTATCCGTGATCTTCGCCGCCGCTTTTCTGGCCAGTTCGGTCATGTCAGCATCGTTGACCAGTACTTCCGTCAGCATATTGTAAGTC
>JAFOIT010000050.1 GCA_017420585.1 Solobacterium sp. | reverse complement strand
TGTTTCATATGTTTTTCCACGTTTTTTCACGGAAAAGACATCTGTCCCCAACTGGTGAACACAGCTGTTTTCCACAGGTTCTCCGCCGCGGTGCAGTAACACTTTTCCACAATTGTTAATAATTGTTGCATGTCATTTTTTCTGCATATTAATGCCGAAATCTGATGTTAATAACTTGGTTGTCAGGACCTGTTTTAAAAAAGTTTTCAACAAAAAGACGGGTTTTCAACTGTGTATTGTTTTTATCCACAAATTATCCACACGAAATTTTGTTTATAATTGTGGAAAACTCAAATTTCAGCATATATATCACGCGTCCTGACAAACTGCCGTTGTGGACAAAAAATTTGTACACATTTTTACTGTGGTTTTTCCACCGCAAGGTGATTAGAATATGTGTACAAGCAGCATCTGCAGTTTAGGGAGCATTTTCATTATGAGTCGCAGCAGGGATCAGTATTACAACGAAATCTGGAAACAGACCATGGCCTATTTACTGGATCATGGCAACATAGAAGCAGAAATCATCAATACATTTTACAGTACCGCGGAACTGCGGGAACTGAATGATGACAAGATCATTCTGGTCGTACCGAATATCATCAGCAAGTCCATCATGCAGAACGAACGTGAGATTCTGGAGTCTGCCTTCGTTGAAATCCTGGATTATGATCATCCGGTGCACGTGGAAATCATGCAGGAGAGCGAATTTGCCGGCTACAGACTGCCGGAAGAGGATTCGCCGGTAATCCTGCCGGATGATGATTTTGCCAGCATGGAAATCCAGAGTGACCGCACTTTTGATAATTTTGTCGTCGGTGACTGCAACCGCGAAAGCCAGGCGGCGGCCCTGGCCTGTGCCTACAACCCCGGCAAATACTTCAATCCGCTGTTTATCTACGGCAATTCCGGCCTGGGCAAGACCCATCTGCTCATGGCCATCGGCAATTACGTCCGCAAATCCTATCCGGACAAGAAAATATACTATATAGAATCATTGAAATTTGTAGATAAAGTCGTCAAGGCCATCCAGAACAACCGGATTGACCAGTTCAAGCAGTACATGAGCACCATGGACCTCCTGCTGGTCGATGACATCCAGTTCCTGGCCGGCAAGGAAAAATCACACGAGATCTTCTTCTCCATCTATAACGAACTGGTCAATAACCGCAAGCTGATCTGCATTGCGTCCGACCGCCAGCCCAAAGAAATCAAAGGCCTGGAAGACCGTCTGATCAGCCGCTTCTCCAGCGGTCTGTCCGTCGGTATTGATTCCCCGGAATTTGAAACTTCTCTGGCCATCCTGCGCATGAAGATCAAGAACAGCGGCAATGATATCAACGAAGTCGATGAGCAGGGCCTGGCATATATCGCTTCCAACTTCTCCGGCAATATCCGGGATCTGGAAGGCGCCTGGAACCGGGTACTGTTCTATGCCATCATGTTCCAGGAAGACAAGAACGTCATCCGCTTTGAGACCATTGTCAACGCCCTGAAGAACCAGGCTGTCGTATCCGACAAGACCGGCATGTCGCCGAACAAGATCATCAAAGGCGTGGCTGACTACTATGGCCTGACCAAGCAGCAGATCACCGGCAAGACCCGGACCAAGAACATTGCCAATGCAAGGCATATCAGTATTTATCTCTGCCGGAAGCTGCTGGATCTGCCTTATATCAAAATCGGGGAGGAATTCGGCGGCCGGGACCATGCTACTGTAATCAGTGCCTGCCGCAAAGTGGAAAAACAGATCAAGAGCGATTCCACATATGCCCTGGCAGTACGTGAGATCGAAACCTCACTGAGCAGCTGATCTCCACATTCACTCCTCTTTCCGTCAACATGCAAAAATGATAAAATATGTGATAACTGCAGGCTTTTTACCACTTTTCCACAGTTTCCACAGACTTAATAGTAATGAACTGAAAAAAGAATATATACCAGGGGGATTTCATGAGCGAACTGAATTTCAAAATCAATAAGGCAAAATTTCTGAATGCACTCCAGATCTCAGCCAAAGCCGTTTCACCGAACTCACCGGTTCCGTCACTGTGCGGAATCAGGATCAACGCTGATGACAGCGGTCTGACCCTTACTTCCAGTGATGCGGATATTTCCATTGAAATGACATTATCCAATACGGATGACGAAAAGCTTGGCCTTTCGGTCATCACACCGGGCACGGTTGTCATCGACGCCAGGTACCTGCTGGAGATCGTCAAGAAGATCGATACGGATGAAATCAATGTGGAAATCATTGACGGCACCCTGACCAGGTTCAGCGGCGGCAAGGCCGAATTCAAGATCAACGGCTACCGGGCTGCGGATTATCCGACTATGGACTTCTCCAGGCCGGCTGTATCCTTTACCCTGAAATACCGGGAACTGGCAGCGCTGATCTCCGAAACTGTCTTCGCTGCTTCAGCCAAAGAGACAAGGCCTGTCCTGACCGGTGTCAACTTTGCCAACAAGGGTACAGAACTTGTCTGCACATCCACCGATTCCTACCGGCTGGCGAGAAAAGTCATCCATGTGGATGCCGAACCGTTCACCATCACTGTTCCGGCCAAGAGCCTCAGTGAAGCCAGGTCCATCTTCGCCAATGAAGATGATGTGGAAATCGCGGTAAGCGCGAAGAAAATTCAGTTCATTTCCAAGAATATCGTCATGCAGTCCAGACTCCTGGATGGTACATATCCGGAAACAGATCGGCTGATCCCGAAAGAATTCACCAGGACCCTTGTCATCAGCCGCAACGCCCTGATTTCCGCCATTGACCGGACATCGTTCATCAAGACAGACAATATGACCATCATCCGCCTGCAGATGAACAGCAGCGATGACATCTCGGTTTCCAACAAATCACAGGAAATCGGTGAGTTCCATGAAGACCTCGTGGCCGAATCCTATGAAGGCGCGCCGATTGACATCAGCTTCGCCGGCAATTATGTCCTGGACGCAGCCCGGGCGCTCAGCAGCGACCGGATCCGGATCCAGTTTACCGGGGAAATGAAGCCGTTCATCCTGACCAATGTGGACGGTGAGGACAATATCCTGCAGCTGGTTCTGCCGGTCAGGACATACAACTGAATGACTGTGAAAGGCTGTCCGGCAAAACGGACAGCTTTTTATTTTCAAAAAAGGTCATAAAAATGTCTCTGAATGGCATGCAGGCGGTTTTCAGGCCGAATTCTGCATTTGACTGCCGTCAAGGCTGAGATACCGACAGTATTGAAAAACTTCAAATTCGGGCCGGAAACGGCCTTTTATTTAAATAATTCGTTTTAAATATGATATAATAAAGATGGCTTTCGAAGAAAAGAAAACGGAGAGGACGTCATGGAGAAAATTCAGAGTGATTTCATTACACTGACCCAGTTTCTCAAGATGCAGGGTTTCGCGGCTACAGGCGGGCAGGCAAAGCAGCTCGTCCTGGAAATGCAGATCTACGTCAACGGGGAACGGGAAAAACGCCGCGGCCGGAAACTGTATCCCGGTGACAAGGTTGTCATTGACGGCCGCACGTTTGTCATCGGCTGATGCAGATCAGAACCCTGCAGCTGCGCAACTACAGAAATTATGAAAGAGCCGTCATCCGCTTCGCTCCGGGCATGAACATACTGACCGGACTGAATGCCCAGGGAAAGACAAATCTGCTCGAAAGTCTGGTTTATCTCTCCCTGACAAGGTCGCACCGGCTCAATGATGATCAACAGCTGATCAGAAGCGGTTGTGAAGCCGCCAGGATCAGCTGTGCTTATGAAGACGGCATTGAACGGAAGATCGAAGCAGTCATTCATAAAGGCGGCAAGACCCTGCTGGTCAACGGCCAGCCGGTCCACCGCAGCAGTGAATTCATCGGCCTGCTCAATGTGGTGCTGTTCGCCCCGGATGACCTGGGCCTCTTCACGGACGCGCCGCGGGAAAGACGGCGGCTGATGAACCAGGAGATCGCCAAGATTTCCCCGGCTTACCTGAAAGCGGTGAGCCGGTACCAGAACCTGCTGCGGGAGAGAAACATCCATCTGAAGCGGTATGAGCCCAATGAGACGTATCTCGATACGCTGGATGAACAGATGATCACGGAATCCGTCCAGATCATCAATGCCCGCCGGGAGTTCATCCTGGCCCTGAACGAAGAGATGGGAAGGCTGTATCGGGAATTGTCGGACAGTGCGGACCAGGCAGGCCTGCAATACCTGTCTGTCATCGGCCCGGAAGAAGATCCGGAGGAAAACCTGCGCGGCCGCTACCGGGAAAACCGGCAGAAGGATGTGGAAAACCATGTCACCGGCATCGGTGTGCACCGGGAAGACCTGCTGTTTACGCTGAACGGGCAGAACATTACCCTGACCGGCAGCCAGGGCCAGAAGCGCATGTGCATGCTCAGCTTCAAGATGGCGCTGCTGGCATACATTCAGAAAAAGACCGGACGGCAGGCAGTCCTGCTGCTCGATGACGTCTTCAGTGAACTGGATCAGAACCGGCAGAGGAAACTCGTGCAGATGATCCGGGGAACCCAGTGCCTGATCACGGCAACCGAAATACCGCCGCTGCTGAAAAACAGCGGTGCAGAGGAATATACGATTATCAGCGGCACCGTCAGTGCCAGGCAGAAAGGAATACAATGAGCGAAGAAATCAGAGAACAGATGCCGGAAGAAGAGGAAGAATTCGATTTCCGGGTGGAAGATCACACCTATGATGACGCGGATATCCAGGTCCTGGACGGGCTGGAAGCAGTCCGCAAGCGTCCGGGCATGTACATCGCGTCCACCTCGGAGAAAGGCCTTCATCACCTGGTCTGGGAAATTGTGGACAACGGCATTGACGAAGCCATGGCCGGCTATGCGACAACCGTTACGGTCACGGTGGACAAGGACAACGTCGTCATCGTTGAGGATGACGGCAGAGGCATGCCGACCGGGGAAAACGTCAAGACCGGCAAATCCACCATTGAAACCATCTTTACCGTGCTGCATGCCGGCGGCAAGTTCGGCGGCGGGGCATACAAGGTCTCGGGCGGTCTGCACGGGGTCGGTGCTTCCGTTGTCAACGCGCTGAGTGAATGGCTCGAAGTCCGCGTCTATCATGACGGCAAGATTTTCTTTGTCCGTTTTGAAAACGGCGGCCACGCGGTGGAACCGCTCAAAGTCATCGGCAGCTGCGATCCGGCCAGACACGGTTCGGAAATCCGCTTCAAGGCAGATCCGACCATTTTTACCGAAACAACCGTATACAGCCATGAAACCCTGCGGGACAGGCTGCGGCAGCTGGCCTTCCTGAACAAGGGCATCCGCATGGTCTTCAACGATGAACGGGAAGAAGACCCACACAAGCAGCACCACACTTTCCTGTTCGAGGGCGGCCTGAAGGAATATGTGGCCTTCCTGAACAAGAACCGGAACGTGGTCCACGAAGAAATCATCTACTGTGAGGGCCACAAAGACGGCATCGAGGTCGAAGTGGCAGTGCAGTACAACGAGGGCTACAACCCGAATGTCTATACCTTCTGCAACAACATCAATACGGCCGAAGGCGGCACCCACGAAGAAGGTTTCCGCAGCGCCCTGAACAGGATTATCAACAAGTATGCAAAAAGCAAGGGATTCCTGAAGGAGAAGGAAGACAACCTGACCAGCGACGACTGCAAGGAAGGCATTACCGCCGTCATCAGCGTCAAGCATCCGGACCCGCAGTACGAAGGCCAGACCAAGACCAAGCTCGGCAACAGCGAGGTCCGCAGGTGCGTCTCGGATATCTTCGGGGCCCAGCTCGAGCGCTTCCTGATGGAAAACCCGGACGAAGCCAAGAAGATCATGGAAAAGGTTGTCCTGGCTTCCCAGGCCAGACTGGCCGCGAAGAAGGCCAGGGAGAGCACCCGCCGCAAGAGCGCGCTGGAAATTTCCTCCCTGCCGGGCAAGCTCGCTGACTGCTCGTCCAAAGACGCGTCCATCTGTGAAATCTATATCGTCGAGGGTGACTCCGCCGGCGGCAGCGCCAAGCAGGGCCGGGACAGCCATTACCAGGCCATCCTGCCGCTGCGGGGCAAAATCCTCAATGTCGAAAAGGCCAGACAGCAGAGAGCCTTTGAGAACGCCGAAATCCGTTCCATGATCACCGCCTTCGGCTGCGGGGTCATGAACGATGTCGATACATCCAAGCTGCGCTATCACAAGATCGTCATCATGACCGATGCCGACGTTGACGGCGCGCACATCCGGACCCTGCTGCTGACGTTCTTCTACCGCTACCTGCGGCCGGTGCTGGAACAGGGTTATATCTACATTGCCCAGCCGCCGCTGTACAAGGTGCAGAAAGGCAATACCGTCCGCTACGCCTATACCGACCGCCAGCTGGAGGAAGTCAAGCGGGAAATGGGCGGCAGCCTCGGCATTCAGCGGTACAAGGGCCTTGGTGAGATGAACCCCGAACAGCTCTGGGAAACCACCATGGATCCGAAGAACCGCACGCTGATCCGCGTCACGGTCGGCGATGCCGAAGCAGCCGACCAGGCCTTCAGCATGCTGATGGGCGAAGAAGTCGAGCCGCGTAAGAATTTCATCATCGAGAACGCTCACTTTGTCGAGAATCTCGATATCTGACCGGGAAGGGGGAATAATCAATGGCAGAAGATTTCATGGAATTTGATGAAGAAAACTTTGACCCGGGAAACATTACCGAGACAGAACTGACTAAGGAAATCCGCCGGGACTTTCTGGAATACTCGATGTCCGTCATCGTGGCCAGGGCCCTGCCGGATGTCCGCGACGGGCTGAAGCCGGTGCAGAGAAGAATTCTCTACGCCATGAACGAAATGAACAACGGGCCGGACAAGCCGTACAGGAAATGTGCGCGTATTGTCGGTGACACCATGGGTAAATACCACCCGCACGGTGACAGTTCCATCTACGGCGCCCTGGTCTACATGGCGCAGAACTGGAACATGCGCAAGACCCTGGTCGACGGGCACGGCAACTTCGGTTCCATGGACGGTGACGGCGCGGCCGCCATGCGTTACACGGAAGCGAGAATGTCCAAGATCGCCGTGGAGATGATCCGCGATCTCGATAAGGAAACCGTGGACATGGTGGACAACTACGACGGTGAGGAAAAAGAACCTGCTGTCCTGCCGTCCCGGTTCCCGAACCTGATTGTCAACGGCACCAGCGGCATCGCCGTCGGCATGGCCACCAACATCGCCCCGCACAACCTGGGGGAAACCATCGACGGCATCATCGCCCTGATGAAGAATCCGGACATGACGACCACGGAACTGATGGAATACATCAAGGGGCCGGACTTCCCGACCGGGGCCTATATCCTCGGCCGTTCCGGCATCCGCAATGCCTTTGAGACCGGCCGCGGCTCGATCATCATGCGGGCCAAGACAAGGGTGGAGGAAATGCCTAACGGCAAGAGCCGCATCATTGTCTACGAGCTGCCATATATGGTGAACAAGGCCGCCATGGTGGAGCGCATTGCCGCCCTGGCCAGGGACAAGGTCATTGAAGGCATTACCGACCTGCGCGATGAGTCCAATATGGACGGCATCCGGGTTGTCATGGAGCTGCGCAAGGACATCCAGCCGGAAGTCCTGCTGAACCAGCTGTACCGCCTGACCCCAATGCAGTCCAACTTCGGCGTCAACAACGTTGTCCTGATCGACGGCGCGCCGAAGCTGGCCAGCATGAAAGAGATGCTGCAGGGCTATATCAGCTTCCAGGATGAAGTCATCACCAGAAGGACACAGTATGACCTGAAGAAAGCTCAGGCCAGGGCCCATATCCTGGAGGGCCTGCGGGTCGCGGTCGACAACATGGATGAAGTGCTGCACACCATCCGTGCTTCCCGGGATGCCAACGAAGCCCAGCCGCGGCTGATGGAACGCTTCGGCCTGGATGAAATTCAGGCAAAAGCCATCCTCGACATGCAGTTCAGAAGACTGACCGGTCTGGAACGCGAGAAGATCGAGAACGAATACCGCGAACTGGAAATCAAAATCGCTGATCTGGAGGATATCCTGGCCCATCACGAAAGAGTCGACCAGATCCTGATCGATGAACTCAGCGAAATCAAGGACAGGTACAACGATCCGCGGCGCAGTGAAATCACCGATGCCGAAGCCGATATGGAAGATGAAGACCTGATCCCGGTGGAACAGGTGATCATCACCCTGAGCCAGAAAGGCTATATCAAGCGGATCCCGTCCGATACCTACCGTGTACAGAACCGCGGCGGCAAGGGCATCAAGGGCATGACGCTGAACGAAGACGATGTCATCGATCAGTTTATTGACATGTCCACGCACGACTTCCTGCTGATCTTCACCAGCACCGGCCGCGTGTTCCGTCTGAAGGGCTACAACGTGCCGTCCTACGGCCGCACCAGCAAAGGTCTGCCGGTAGTCAACCTGCTCAAGCTTGAAAAAGGCGAGACCGTCAAGGCCCTGGTGCCGTACGGCCGGGAAGAAAGTGCCGAATACCTGTTCTTCGCCACCGTGAACGGTATTGTCAAGCGGGTGGAAATCAGCGAATTTGAGAATATCAACCGCAACGGCAAGATTGCCATCAAGCTCAAGGAAGACGACGAGCTGGCCTTCGTCAAGGGCACGACCGGGACATCCGATATCATCCTCGCCGGCAGCAACGGCAAGGCGGTCCGCTTCAACGAAGTGTCCATCCGCCCGAGCGGCAGAACCGCCATGGGCGTCAAGGGCTTCAACGTTGACGGCGGCCATGTCATCGGCATGGCGACCGGAGAAGAAGGCGTTAATATCCTGACGGTTACCGAAAAGGGTTACGGCAAGAAATCACCGGTTGACGAATACCGCATGACCAACCGCGGCGCCAAGGGTGTCAAGGCCCTCAACGTTACGGAACGGACCGGCGACCTGGTCTGCATGAAGGCCGTGCACGGCGATGAAGACTGCATGATCATGACCGATGACGGCATCATCATCCGCATATCGCTGAACCAGGTATCTTCCTACAGCCGCAACGCCCAGGG
>JAFOIT010000007.1 GCA_017420585.1 Solobacterium sp. | reverse complement strand
TCTTCCGCTTTGCGGGGATCTGAGCATCCCGCCAGCGCGATTTTCTTCCAGGTCATTGTCTGTCTCCCCTCTTTACAGCGGCATCAGCCAGGCCCGGCACGGGGCACCGTCACTGCCGCCCAGGTTCAGCGGCGCCGCGTTCAGGAAATACTTCCCGGCCGGCACATCACTGAGGACGACTCCTTCCAGGATCACGACCCCGGCCCCCAGCAGGATCAGGTGCACCTCCATCGGGGCATTTTCCGGCCCGACTGTCTGGCTCTCGTTGCCGACCAGCTTCATTCCGGCAGCCGCAAACACCCGGGCTGCTTCAGCCGTGACCACGGCGTCGCCGGCAATCAGCAGCCGTTCTGCACCTGTTTCCCGCAGGAAACGTTCCGCGTCTTCCGCTGTGACCGCACCGGTGTGCCGCACGACATGGCAGGGCCCGGCAAAGGCATCCAGGGGTATCTGGTCAATGGTCTTCCCATCTTGAAGGAAGTGATAGGGTGCGTCCACATGGGTGCCGTTATGCGCGCACATGGAGAACGCCGTCACGTTGCAGGGTGAACCGTCAGGGATGGCAGCGACTGTTTTCTTTTCCGGAACAGGATCCCCCGGCCACACCCGGCAGCCGAAGAGTTCCTGGGTAATATCGATTATCCTGTCCATATGTCTTACCTCACAAATTTCAGATACGCATAAGCCGCGGCTTCGATGACCAGGATCACCGGGACACCGAAGCGGAACGCTGCTTTCCTAGACTTATGATGAAAGATTCGCATCGCGGCCAGGGCCCCGGCCCCGCCGCCGAGCAATGCCCCGGCAAGCAGTGTTTTTTCGCTGATGCGCCAGCCGTTATGAATAGCCTGGTGCTTGTCCCAGCCGTACAGCAGGAAAACCAGGATGTTGACAACTGTAAGATAATACTGTGGCTTCATTCATCCTCCGGTGTTTTCTACAGTTTACCATAAAAATAAAGTGGCACTGCCTGTGCAGTGCCGTGCTCATCAGAGGCTTGAGCAAGAAGGGATAATCAGTATTTCGGGGCAATCTTCTGCAGCGTGTCGTTGTTCTTCAGCCGCTTCCGGACAGCGATGTACAGCAGCGAAGCCACAATCACCGCGATGACCGCGTTTGTAAAGGTTGTTACGGCGTTGAACTTGGCCAGTTTTTCCGCTGCCTGGGCCGGCGCACCGAGGATGTATGCTGTGTAGAAATAGGAGAATATCGGCTCCCCGATGCAGTTGAACAGCATGCCCATGGCCGAGGAGATAAATACCGCCCGGGTCAGCTGCTTCCCGTCTTCCAGATGGTTGATCTTGAAGATCTTGTGGGCAAACAGACCGGTCACAACCCCGATCATGGTCTTCAGGATAATGGTCTTCGGCGCCACGGTGATATAAAGAGGATCCAGGACATCACCGATGCCCATGCCGATGGCCCCGGCAATCCCGCCGGTCAGCCCGCCCAGCATCAGCGCTGCCAGCACCGTGAACGTATTGCCGAGATGGAATGCGGTGTATCCGCCCGGGGTAGGGATGTTGATTTTCAGGTAAGTAAATGACACATAGGCCAGTGCCGCCATGAGTGCTGTCACACTCAGCCGCAGAATACGATTGTCACGCATATGAATTCCCCCTTTGCTGTGTGCGATTACAATATAACTGCCTTCTGATGTCAAAAAAATATCCAGTTTCGGATATTTTTATATAACCAGATCAGCCTTTCTTCTTTTGCCGGCGGATTCTGCGCACCCGGTTGATATGCCGTTCGAAGTCCCCGCTGTTCAGCAGTTCCGCCAGGACGATCTGCTCGAACACAGGCACCGTGCAGGAGTAGAAGCCGACATTTTTCTCATACTGTTCCAGCAGGGCCGGGGGCAGGACCATATAACCGGCCCGGATTGCCGGGGAAACCGACATGGTAAAGGAGTTGACATAGACCACGGTCCGCTCCGGTTCCAGGGAGAACAGCGTATCTTCGGTCTTGGTCAGGCTGCTGAATTCCGAGTCGTAATCATCCTCGATGATCACCGCGTTGCGCTCGAGTGCCCAGTCGACATATTCCCGCCGCTTGGAAGCCGTGGCCGTGATCCCGGTCGGATAGCTGTTGTACGGGGTCACGTGCAGCACCGAGGCTGGCGTGCGTTCCAGTTCGCTGGTCAGCACCCCGTCCGGTCCCATCTTCAGGAAATCGATCCGGGCCCCGTTGCCTTTGTAGACCTGCTCGATCTTCGCAAAGGATGGGCTTTCCAGGCCGTAGATCCGGCTGCGGCCGAACATCTGGATGATGATGCCGTACATGTATTCCGAACCGGAGCCGATGACAATCTGTTCCGGACTGACGTAGATGCCGCGGCTGCGGGCCAGATATCCCGCCAGGGCCTGCCGCAGTTCCATCGTGCCGTATTCCGGGCTGCGGTCCATGATTCTTTCATCATAGACGGAGATGACCTTGCGCATGGTGCGGGCAAAGACAGAGAAAGGAAACGCCTCATCCTCATCCCGGCCCTGCGGCCGTCTGACCGCAGTCAGCTGCCGGGCCGAGGCGACGGAGAACGTGTCCTTCGGGCGGTACGTGACAAAAACCCCGCTGCGTTCCCTGGCCTCGACATAGCCTTCATCCGCAAGGATATTGTATGCATGCTGGACCGTGATCACTCTGACCCCGGTTTCCTCCGCCAGCAGCCGCTTCGAGGGCAGCCGGCTGCCGTGCGGCAGG
>JAFOIT010000049.1 GCA_017420585.1 Solobacterium sp. | reverse complement strand
TTCCTCACTTACCGCATTATTTTAAACTGATTGCCGGCCGATTTCCAACGAAAAACAACGCAAAAAAAATGCACAGCCGGGCTGTGCATTTCATATGAAGTTATCTGATGATCCTGAAGTCATCAACGATCGGCAGGTTGCTGTCGGAGCCGGTCACTGCCTGGAAGACACCGGCAAAGAAGACGACAACAATTGCCAGGCTCAGGATCGTGCCGATCAGCGGCACATCCACCAGGAAGGCCGCGAGATTGATCAGCAGGGACCGGTTGAGATGCTTCTTGACATATTCCGAACGGTTATTGCCGCTCGCGAAGAACGCGATCAGCCAGCCCAGCCAGGTGAAGTAGGACAAGACGCTGAACAGCTTGTCATTTCCGGCCGGGGCCGTCCGCGCATGGGTTGCCGCAGCCGGGCGGGCAGTTGTCCGGGCCCGTCTTCTGGCGGCCTGTTCCTCCGCTTCCTTCCTCCGCTGTTCTTCCAGTTCACGAATCAGCTGTTCGGTCTTGCTGGGACCTTCTTCCTTCTTCTGCTGATAGTTGGTGGCGTATTCCTTCGCCTCTTTCTGCATATCGGTTTCATCCGGCATCACCAGCACCGGGGTAACGGTCTGGGCCTGGACATTGCCGGAGGTCTGCACGCCGGTCTGGGACGTCAGCACATCAGCGAGATCTTCCTCTGCCTTCTTCGCAGCCGCGTTCATTTCCACCTCGGTCTTGGCCAGGGCCGCTTCCAGCGAACCTTCCAGGGTCAGCTGAATGCCTGAGGTTTCCGGCCGCTTCGGTACGGGAATCTCGATTTCCGGTTCAGTCGTCAGTTCCGGTTCCTTGACCGGTTCCGGTTCTTTTACAGGCTCCGGTTCAGCCGGAGCCGGCTGTTCCGTTTCCTGCTTGGCACCGCAGATCGGGCAGAACTTTGCGTCATCAGGAATTTCAGCATTGCAATACGGACATTTTTTCATCTTCGGTACCTCCGGGATTATTCCCCTGCCTCGTTTTCAGGCTTTTCTTCTTTGCCGGCAGCTGTTTCTTCAGCTGCGGCCGGTTTTTCCGCCGGCTGTTCTTCCGGCTGGGCAATCGGCTTTTCCGCCTTGTGCTGGTCACGGAAATCCGCTTCGATGGATTCCCCGCGGATCACTCTTTCAATCTGTTCGGAAGTCAGGGTTTCGTATTCGATCAGCGCTTCCGCGATGCGGATCAGTTCTTCCCTGTGCTCTTCAATGATCTTTCTGGCCAGATCGTGGCAGTTGTTGACGATCTTGCGGACTTCCTGGTCGATTTCGAAGGCTACCTGGCCGGAGACATTGCTCGGTGAGTTGTAGTCCCTGCCCAGGAAGACATTCTCATTGCCGGAATCGTACTTGATCGGGCCCAGGTCACTCATGCCGTACAGGGTAACCATGTCCCTGGCAATGTTTGTGGCCCGCTCGATATCGTTGACCGCCCCGGTGGTGACATCGTCGAAGAACATTTCTTCGGCTGTACGGCCGCCCATGAAGCCGGTGATGGTGGCGATGAGGTCATTCTTCGCGTTCATCATCTTCTCATCCTTCGGGGTCATGAGGTTATAGCCGCCGGCCTGGCCGCGCGGGATGATCGTCACTTTCTGCACCACGGACGCATTGTCCAGGAACAGGCCGATAATCGCATGGCCGGATTCGTGGTAAGCCACCAGTTTCTTTGTCTTTTCGTCGTAGGTACGGCTGACCTTGGCCGGTCCCATCATGACCCGGTCGATCGCTTCGTCAATCTGGGCCATGTGGATTTCATCCAGGTTCTCCCGGACAGCCAGGATCGCCGCTTCATTCAGCACGTTCTCCAGATCGGCGCCGCTGAAGCCCGGCATGCGCTTGGCCAGCGCATCCATGTCGACATCCGGCGCAATCCGCTTGTTTCTGGCATGGACTTCAAGGATTGCCTTGCGGCCCTTGCGGTCCGGCAGGGCCACGGTGATCTGCCGGTCAAACCGGCCCGCCCGCAGCAGCGCCGGGTCGAGGACGTCAGGCCGGTTGGTCGCGGCGATGACCACGATGCCGGTATTGTCTTCCATGCCGTCCATTTCCACGAGCAGCTGGTTCAGGGTCTGTTCACGTTCATCATGCCCGCCGCCGAAGCCGGCACCTCTCTGCCGTCCGACCGCGTCGATTTCATCGATGAATATAATGCACGGGGCCGTCTGCTGGGCTTTCTTGAACATGTCACGGACACGGCTCGCGCCGACACCGACAAACATTTCCACGAAGTCCGAACCGGAAATACTGTAGAACGGGACGTTGGCTTCCCCGGCGACCGCCTTGGCCAGCAGGGTCTTGCCGGTTCCCGGGTGCCCGCACAGCAGGACGCCTTTCGGGATTCTCGCGCCCATCCGCTGGAACTTCTTCGGATACTTCAGGTAATCGATGATTTCGGCCATTTCCTGCTTTTCTTCATCACAGCCGGCCACGTCGGTAAACCTGACTTTGCTCTTGGTTTCCAGCTGGGCCCGGGACTTGCCGAACTCAAAGGCCCGCGCGTTGGCCGAACCCGAACCGTTCATCCGGTTGACCATCCAGATGCCCATCAGCATGATCATGACAAACGGGATCATCGAGAACAGCGTTTCCATGAACACATTGGACGCCTCGGCATCCACGATGGTGAGCTTGCTGTCTTCCAGTTCTTTCAGGATGGCACTGATCTCGTCATCATTGGACGGCACCGTCGCGGTAAAAGTAACGGTTTCCTCACCCTGCTCATAGACACCGCGCACCGTGCTGATGTTCGAGCCGATGGAAAGCACCGATTCCTTGATTGTCTCTTTCTGCAGTACTTCCTGAAACTCGTTGTAATTCAAGGACTGTGTCGATGACGGACTGTTCATATTGAACAGCGAGATCAGCGCGACAATCACGATCACATACGGCAGAAAGTTAAGAATTCTGTTTTTCTGCTGCATTTTTGCCTCACTTTCTTACTGATAGCATTCTTCCTTCAGAACACCTATATACGGCAGGCCGCGGTACAGCTGGTTGTAATCCATACCGAAGCCGACCACGAATTCATTCGGGACTTCAAAGCCGACATAATCCGGCTTCATTTCCAGCACCCGGCGGGATGGCTTGTCCAGCAGGGTCACGATTTTCACGGATCTGGCGCCCTTGTTCTTCAGCAGGCTGATGACCGCGTCCAGGGTCCGGCCGGTATCGACAATGTCTTCCACCAGCAGGATATCGAGATCCTGCACGGAGGTATCCAGATCCTTCAGGATCTTGATGTCCCCGCCGGATTCCGTCCCGGCATAGCTGGTCACATCCATGAAATCATACTGAATATCGAGATCGATATGCTTGATGAGTTCGGCCAGAAACGGCACCGATCCCCGCAGCAGCGCCACCAGCAGCGGCGGTCTCTCCCGGTCGCGGTAATCATTGGTGATGGCCGCCCCCAGTTCCGTGCTTCTGGCGATAATTTCCGCTTCGGTAAAAAGGATCTTTTTGACGTTCTTATGCATTTCCGGCTTCTCCCTCGCTATCTGTTAATTGTATCACACAATAATCCGGCTTTATAGAATAATGATCGGTATCACAGCCCAGTCCCGGCACCAGGATCACCGTGCCGCCTGCGTTGACCACAACCGGCCACAGGGGCCGCTGCCAGCGCGGGATATGGCGGTCGATGAAGAACCGGTGCACGCTCTTGGTGCCGTACCGCATGCGGATCCGGTCACCGGGCTGCCAGCTGCGTATTGTCAGCGGGAAGTCATCCGGCTGAAGCGTCACGGCATTGACCCCCGGAGTGCCCGGCTGCACGGCAAAATGGCCATACGCCTGCCAGCGCATGGCTTCTTTGTCCGCGAACACAGCCGCATACGGCTCTGCCGGGTCCATACAGCGCAGATACCCCCGGTCCGTCACCAGCTGCTTATTTCCGGCCGGTATCAGGAAATCATTCTGCTTCAGAAGGACACTGTCCATCTGTTCCAGGTGCGCGGCTGACCATGAAGTCCCGGCCCCGCTGTCCTGCAGGAACATCCGCAGCAGGGTCAGCCGGTCGGTCAGCTCCAGCCGGCGGTAACGGGAAAGATCGATCCGTTCTTCCCGGATCTCGGTTTTCACCCGGCAGCGCCTTTCCTTCCACTCGGCATTCAGCCCGGCGATCTCGCGCAGCACCATCTGCCGCTCAAACGGGGTCATCGGTTCCACAACGGCATGCCGGATCCGGTTGCGGGTGTATTCATCACTGTCATTGGTTTCATCCAGGTAATACCGGATGCCCTTGTCCGCACAGTATGCCATGAGTTCTTTCCGGGTATAGCCCAGCAGCGGCCGCACCACCCGCATGCCCGCGTAGACGGTTTCTGCCGCCAGGCCCCAGGTTTCCGGGATCTGGCCCCGCTCCTGCTGCAGCAGGAAAGTTTCAATATGGTCGTCCTGCTGATGGGCAATCATCACGCCGCGGTAGCCGTAATCCCGGCACAGCTGCGCAAAAAACGCATACCGCCACGTCCTGGCCGCCGCTTCGAAATTCCCGGCCGGCGCAAAGGCATCATTGCGCACATGCAGGGTTACATGCCGTTCGGCACACCAGCCGCGCAGATATTCTTCCTCCTGTTCGGCCTGTTTCTGGTGGTGGTAGTTCACATGGGCAGCCGCCGCATCGATCCCCGCTTCCAGGCACATCGCCAGCAGCGCCATCGAATCCGGTCCGGCAGATACCCCGACCAGCCACCGGCCTGTATACTGTTTCGCATCCATAGCACCATATTAACAGGTATCGGGGCCAGCAGTTATTAATTCTCCCCGGTCTTTTCGGCAGCGGGCTGTCCGAACGGCATCTCCTGCCACCCTTCCCGGCTGAAGAGCACTTCCAGCATGCGCTGCTGGATGCGCCGGAACAGGACGCTGCGCACATCGAGATGGGCCTTGATGTCAATTACCCGGGCTGTATTGATGAACTTCATGTCGTTGAGGAACAGCACGCTGGGCCGGTTCATCGGCTCGATTTTCCCCAGCCGCATCAGGTGCTTCCGGCCGGCCGGGTTTTCCCCGGGGTCATAGGCCTTGGCATACTGCACCGGGTTGCTGGTCATCGGGATCACCAGGGCCTTGCGCCTGCACACGGCCATGACGATGCCGAAGTGCTGATACCCGGTCTCATTCAGGTAAGCCTGGCCGAAGTCCGTATAGCAGATATCCCCCGGCACGATATTCAGCCCCATCTCCTCACCGGATGAATAATGGCTGCGCAGGATCCAGTTGGCCTCCGACACCATGTTGCTGTCAAGATGCTCATTCACCAGGTTCCGGTATACTTCCCGGCGGCTGCGGATATAATTCTGCCACTCCTGCTGATACCGGCCCGAGGCGTCCGCGTTCAGCAGCACCTCCACGTTCTTATAATTGATCATAAAAAAACACCTCCACTTATTTCTTTCGCGGAGATGTTCACAATGACCTGATTTTCCTATGACTTTTTTTCTTCTTCCAGATACCTGGTATCCACGGGATCTTCCCCGTCCAGCATCCGCGGATGCCCGGTCAGCCGGTTGGCCACGGACAGCAGCGGGTGGAAATGCGGGTTGATCATGCCGGTATATTCAATGAAGATTTCCGCGCCCAGCAGCAGCGCCACCACGATGACCATGCCCAGCTTCGGCCGGAAGTAGCTTAGCACCGCCGCACCGGCAAACAGCAGGGTGACCACGTAGAGGATCAGCACCGTCCGCCGGTGACCCAGCTTCAGCTTGATCATCAGGATATGGTGCAGATGGCCCCGGTCCGCCTCGAATATCCGCTGGCCCTTCAGTTTGCGCCTGACAATCGCGATCAGCGTGTCACTGATAGGGATAAACAGCACCAGCATCGGCAGGCCGAGGGTGATCAGGGCCGTGGTCTTGAAGCCCAGCAGCGACATGCAGGCAATGGTAAAGCCCATGAACTGCGCCCCGCAGTCACCGACAAAGATCGAAGCGGGATGGAAGTTGTACGGCAGGAAGCCGAGGATCGCACCGGATAAGGACAGCGCCAGGATGCAGATATCGCGCCGGCCCATGAAGAAGCCCAGCAGGCCGATCGTCAGGGTGACAATCGTGGAGATGCCCGAAGACAGCCCGTCCAGACCGTCGATCAGGTTGATCGCATTGGTGATGCCGACAATCCAGAAAAAGGAAATCCCGTAGGTCAGCACCGGGTTGTCGAGGGTCAGCGAGAAGATATGCAGGCTGTCCAGGTGCAGATGGCCGAACAGCATGGCAAACACCGCCCCGCCGACCTGCAGCGCCAGCTTGATCTTCGGGGACAGGTCATAGATATCATCCAGCAGCCCGCCCATGAAGACCAGGAAGCCGCCGATCAGAATCCCGTTGAGCGTATCGTCGGCTGCCCACAGCACCGCCAGGGAAATCAGAAAAGCCAGAAAGATGGCCACCCCGCCGATCCGGACGATCCGCCCGTGGTGCACCGTTCTGGCATTTTCCACCGCATAAAACCCCAGTTTCAGACCGATCAGCTTGCAGACCGGCACCAGAACCAGGGAGATGACAAACGGCAGTGCGAAATACGGGAACGCTCCGATGACAAGATTCACGTGTATTACCTGTAACAACCTGCAATATTATAACACGAAGCAGCGTGTTCCTTACCCCTGCAGACGGTAAAGGAAACCCAGCAGGAACTGGGCGGAAAGCCAGGCCAGGGAAACCACCAGCAGGGCGTAAAGCACCCGGGCTTCCATGACCCTGTTTTTCTTCAGCAGTTTTTCAAAATCGAGGGCCTGCATGGCGTAGAAGGATACCAGCAGGCACACCATGTATATGCCCGTGCGGACATAGAAGAACGTCAGTGCCATTTACTTGGTGCCGAAAATTCTGTCACCCGCGTCACCGAGGCCCGGCACGATATAGCCGATCTCGTTGAGGTGGTCATCCATCGCCGCCAGGTAGATATCCACATCCGGATGTGCTTCCTGGACAGCCTTGGCGCCTTCCGGTGCCCCGACCAGGCAGACCAGGCGGATATTCTTTGCCCCGCGCTTCTTCATCATGTCGATGGCTGCGATGGCACTGCCGCCGGTGGCGAGCATCGGGTCAACGATCATAATGATGGAGTCTTCGAGATTCTTCGGGAACTTGGCGAAATACTCATGCGGTTCCAGGGTTTCCTCATCGCGGTAGAGGCCGATAAAGCCGACCTTGGCCGTCGGGATCAGCCGCCGGATGCCGTCCAATAAACCGATGCCGGCCCGCAGGATGGGGACGATGACAACCTGCTTGCTCAGTTCATAGCCGGTGCAGGCGCCCATCGGGGTTTCAATGTCAACGCTTCTGACCGGCAGATCCCGGCAGACTTCATAAGCCATCAGTTCGGCGATTTCATCCAGGTTTTCCCGGAAATCCTTCGTGCCGGTTTCCTTGTTTCTCATGATGGTCAGTTTATGTGTAATCAAAGGATGATTCAGTACTTCGAGCATGCCAAAAACCTCCTCTTTATTTCATTTATGATAGAAGAATTTGTACTTCTGCGCAACCTCGCCGTAAATGCTATACTGTTGTCATGAAGATCCTGATCACGCCTCCGGCAGCCCGCCGGGAAGACACGGCCAGCCGCATTATGGTCCAGAACATGATCGATCTGTTCCGGCAGAACGGTCATGCGGTTTCCGTCTGCGCCCCGGAAGACAGCCATTACCGCAATACGGAACTGTTCCCCGCCGAACGGCCGAAAGTATCCTTCTTCCGCCGCCGCAGCGAGGGGGCCGGGAAAACCTATGAGGAATACCTGTATTCCGTCGGGGCCCTGGACAGGGAGTACCTGGTCAAGGACACGGAAACCATTCGCCGGGCCATTGCCTCGTTCCAGCCGGATCTGATGATCGATGCCGGCCGGACCGCCGCCCTGATTGCCTCGCGGCTTGACAATATACGGATCTTTACGATTGTCAGCGCACCGATGATCCGCTCCCGCCGGTTCCCGGCCGTGTGCGTCAACGGCCTCAATGAAGCACTGACTTCCTTCCGGCTTGAGCAGGTGCTGCAGCTGCGCAGCCTGCTGGAAACCGCGTCCCGCCGGATCGCCTTTTCCCCGGCTGCCGTACAGCCCTTCCCGGAAGATTTTCCGATTACCCGCATCGGCAGTATGGCCGTGCACCCGGAACCGGCTGCGCAAAGCGGCAAGGTCGTGATCCTGCTGCACGAGTCCGCATACAGGCCGAAACAGCTGCGCAGGATGATCACCGAGGCGTTCCTCGGGGCGCCTTACCCGGTGGAAGCCTGGTATCCGGGCTGTCTGACCGCCAAGGAAGGAAACCTGCACTTCCTGCCGGCCATGAACTACCAGACCGTAAATGACGCGGCTGTGTGCGTCCACGACGGCAGTGACGCCCTGTTCAACGCCTGCCTCACCGCCGGCATTCCGCAGCTGGTCATCAACAACGGCAGCTGGCAGAAAAACTGGAATGCCTACGCCGTGGAACGGCTGGGCGCCGGGGTGGCCCTGGCTGAGGACAATCTTGCCATGGATACGCTCTACGAAAACTACCGCCGGCTGGTAGCCGACGATTACTTCCGTCATCAGGCACAGTTCCTGGCCGCGCAGACCGCGGCCATGGGCAGTCTTGAAGACATCATGCAGTACTTCTGAAAAAACAGGCGCCCGCGGGCGCCTGTTACTGTTTCAGTACCTGTTCGATATCATTCATCGTCACCGGGCCGGGCCGCAGGATGCGGATCTCCTCCCCGGTACAGTCGATGATTGTGCTGGCCTGGCCGAAGCTGGGACTGCCTTCCATCATGCCGTCCAGCAGCGGGCACGATGCCTCGATCTCCGCCAGGCTGGTGCTGACCGGGTGCCCCGACTGATTGGCACTGGTCATATAGACCGGTTCCCCCAGCGTTTCGATCAGTCTGCGGACCGGTTCACTGGTTGCCATGCGCACGGCAATGGTTGCCATCCCGCCGTTGACAAAGGCCGGTACTTCCGGCTTTTTCTTCAGGATCAGCGTCACCGGGCCCGGCATGAAGGCGGCGATCAGTTTCCGGCTGCGCGCATCTGTTTCCGCTATGGTTTCAATCTCTTCCGCGTCTTTGCACATCAGCGGGAAGGCTTTGTCCGCCGGCCGGTTTTTCACCTTCCTGAGCTGTTCCTGGGCCGCTTCCGAAGACATGCGCGCGCATACCCCGTATACCGTGTCAGTCGGCACGCTGATCACCCCGTTACGGCGCAGGATTTCTGCCATCGCGGCAGTTTCGTTCTGTCTGAATCGTTTCATTTTTTTCACCGTTAATGATATTTATTTTAGCATTTTTACATTATGATAACAGGGTGGAGGTACACGAAATGATTAAATTTGACAGCGACTACGTTGAAGGCTGTATTCCGGAAATTCTGGAAGCTCTGGCCGCGTCCAACGAAGAACAGACCAGCGGCTACGGCATTGACCCGCACTGCGACAATGCCCGGGAACTCATCAGGAAGGCCTGCAAGGCCGGCAAAGCCGATGTTCAGTTTGTCGTCGGCGGCACCCAGGCCAACATCATCGTTCTCAATTCCCTGCTGAAGCCATACCAGGGCGCGCTGTGCGCGGATACGGGCCACATCAACGTGCATGAGACCGGGGCTCTGGAAATGACCGGGCACAAGTGCCTGACCCTGCCGACGGAAAACGGCAAGATCAAGGCCGAGGATGTCGAAAAAGCCATCGTGACCCAGCGGGATGACGGGGCAGCCGAGCATATCGTCCAGCCCGGGGCAGTCTATATCTCCTGGCCGACCGAACTCGGATCCCTGTATACAAAGAAGGAAATGCAGGCGCTCTCCCGCGTCTGCCGGAAATACAATGTCCCGCTGTTCTGCGACGGGGCCCGGCTGGGCTACGGCCTTGCCGCGAAGAACTGCGATATGAAACTGAGCGATTTCGCGAAGTACTGTGATGTCTTCTACATCGGCGGCACCAAGGTCGGCGCCCTGTTCGGTGAAGCGATCGTCATCAACAACGACGCGTACAAGAAGAACTTCCGCTACTATATCAAGCAGCACGGCGCCATGCTGGCAAAGGGCCGCCTGCTGGGCATCCAGTTCGAGCAGCTCTTCACCGGTGACCGTTACCTGGCTATCTCGAAGCATGCCATGGCCATGGCCGACATGCTGGCCGATGCCCTGAAGGAAAAGGGCTACAGTTTCCTGGCCGAACCGGAAACCAACCAGCTCTTCCCGATCCTCTCCAACCGGAAGATCAGGGAACTGCAGAAGCGCTTCGGCTTCAGCCTGAACGGGGTCATTGACAAGGATCACACCGCGGTCCGCTTTGTCACCAGCTTCATGACAAAGGAAGAAAACGTCCGCGAACTGATCAAAGCGCTGTAATACCGGCACAGAAAAGGCAGTCTTACGGGACTGCCTTTTTTTGTTTACTTGTCAGTCTGTCTGGTGGGCGACATTGTAGGCATGTTCATCCTTGATCTCCTGCAGCAGCTGCGGGTTCAGGATGACATCAATGGCCGTCCAGGCCAGCGCGGTTGCGCCGAGAATGATGGAATCCAGGCCTTTCTGCGAGCAGGAAGCCTCGACCATGCCCTGGGAGTGGCCCGGCACCGCCACATCGGTGATGCTGAGCATCGGCTGGATGACCGGGACAACCTGGGAAACGTTGCCGACATCACTGGAGCCCGGCTGCACATCCCATGTCTGCGGTTCGCTTTCGTGACCCAGCGCCTTCAGGTTTTCCGCCCATACCTGGTCGAGTTTCGGGGTCAGCACCATGTTGTCAACGAAGTTCTGGAACAGGTGCATGCTGCCCTTTGTGCCGGTCTGCAGGGCGGCGCCTTCGACGATCTTTTCCACCTTGGCATAGATATCCTCGACCGTGCTCTTGGCCGCAGCCCGCAGGTAATACTTGGACTTGGTGTATTCCGGAATAACGTTCGGGGCTGTGCCGCCGTCGGTGATGATGCCGTGGATCCGCACATCCGGGGTTACCTGCTGCCGGAGCATGCTGATGGCATTGTAGACCAGGATCTGCGCGTCCAGGGCGTTCAGGCCGAGATGCGGCACCGCGGCCGCATGGGCCGGCTTGCCCCAGAATTCGATATCAACCGGCGCGTTTGCCAGGTTGCGGCTGGACAGGCCGTTTTCCGGGGAGCTGCCCGGATGGACGCAGAGCGCGAAGTCGACATCCTTGAAGTAGCCGTCACGGACAAAGCTGCCCTTGGCGCTGCCTTCCTCGCCGCCTTCTTCACCCGGGGTGCCGTAGACCCTGACTTCACCGCCGAGTTCATCAATGATACTCTTCAGGGCTGCCCCGGCCAGGGAGGAGGTGGCGCCGAAGATATTGTGGCCGCAGCCGTGGCCCAGACCTGCCAGGGCGTCATATTCAGCCAGCAGCACAACCACCGGGCCCGGCTTGCCGCTCTTGTAGTATGCCGCAAACCCGGTCCGCTGATGGGCCGCCGGCAGTTCGATCTCGAAACCTTCTGCCTTCAGCTGGTTTGTCAGTGTTTCCGAAGCAAAGAATTCATAGTTGGATACTTCCGGCTTCGCGTGGATTGCCAGCGCGATATCCTGATAGACTTTGCCGTGTTCTTTTGCAAAAGCAGCTGTTTTTTCCTTGAAATCTGTCATGATTACCTCCGTTATTTTTCTCCTGCGGCTTCTTTCAGTTCATCAATCGTTGTATATTTCTTCGAATAGAGGGTCAGCGGGGCCATGCCGGTATCGCCGATGACGGTCAGGTCATAGCCCTGTGTTTCGATTTCCTTGTTCAGATAGGCATAGTGCTGGAAACTGTTGAGGTCGATCTCGCCGCTGTTGAGCGCTTCGTTCGGCAGTGTATAGGCATCGAACTGGACGATCTCAATATAGATATTATCACCGCGCTCATCCAGAATCTTCTGAACCGCGTTCCAGGTGTCGTGATTGGCACCGCAGACCCCGACTTTGACAACGGTCTTGTCACCCTGTTCCGTCTTGTAGGAATCGACTTCGGCCAGCAGTTCCTCATCACTCAGTTCCGTCGGCTGCCATTCCCAGGCCGGGATGGAAGCTTCCAGATACTTTGCCAGGGAATACTGGGCCACATAATCCGTATTGTAGGCACTGACGATCTTCGCGTATGTCTCGTTGTCCTTATCCGCGGTCCGGGCCACGATCACGTTGATGAACGGGTTCTTGCCGTCAGCGGCGGCCCCGGACTGGTCTTCCATAATCAGGCCGTCCCGTGAAGGCACCAGCCCGATCGGGATCGCGTACGTGCCGTTGATGGTGGAGGCCCCGAAGTCATCCAGGGTGGACGGCAGGGTGTTCGCCTGGGTCGGCACGATTTCAATATTGTACAGATAACCGGTGACATCCTTCAGCTCGGGCTGCCAGCCGGCAGCCGGATCGACTTCGATGAGGCCTGCCGCTTCCAGCAGCTTGATGGCCCGGCCGCCGTTGGTGGCGTCATCCGGAATGCCGATCTTGACCGGTTCGGCTTCCTTTTCCCCGGCTGCGGATGAATTGCCGCAGGCGCTGAGCACGGCGGCGAGAACGACGGTGAGCAGTGCTCTGAATCCTTTATTGACTGTGTTCATTTTGTATTTCCTCCTTTTCTGAACAAGGCTCTGTTTGTGGTTCTGGCAGCCAGTGTGCTGCCGGCTGTCTGCATGACCGAAACGATGATCAGCAGCAGGATGACGCAGACGTTGACGATATCCTGATGATGCAGGTTCTGGCCGTAGTTGATCGCGAAGCTGCCGATCCCGCCGGCCCCGACCGCGCCGGCCATGGTGGTCAGGCCGATCAGGCTGATGGCGGTGATGGTGATGACCCGGATCAGGTTCGGTACGGCTTCATGCAGGTACACGCGCAGGACAATGCCCGCGGTGCCGCTGCCCATGGCCCGGGCGGCTTCGACCTTGCCCGGATCCACCGTCGACAGGGCTGTCTCCACCTGCCTGGTGAAGAACGGCACACACCCGAAGCATAACGGCACTACCGCCCCTTTCACCCCGATGGCGGTGCCCATGAGCAGCCGGGTGAACGGGATCAGGAAGATCAGCAGGATGATAAACGGGACAGACCGGAACGTGTTGATGAAGAAGTTCAGGGCCCGGTAGGCTGTCCGGTTCTCGCGGATCCCGCCGGGGCGGGCAATCACCAGGACCACCCCGAAGAAGAAGCCGATCAGCAGGGAGATGCCGCCGCCGATCAGGAACATCTGCAGGGTAGCAATACAGCTCTCCATGAATTTGTCCCAGTAGGCCAGGACGTTGGGAAACCAGGTTTCAAGCCACTCCATTGAGAATCACCTCCACTTTGACATTCCTTTCTTCCAGATACCGGATTGCCTGGTCCACCGCCAGCGGGTCCCCGCTGGCCTGGATGAGCAGGCCGCCCAGCGGCATATCCTGCAGGATTTCCACATTGGCCAGGATAATGCTCATGTTCACATTGAATATTCTTGATACTTCCGAGATCAGCGCCTCCCCGACGCTCTCCCGGCCGTACGTCAGCCGGATCAGCCGGGTATCCGGGGCGACGGTAATGAAGCCGCTCTCCTGCAGCCGGCCGACATTGCTGAGTCCGAACGAGGCGCCGACAAACCGTCTGGTGCTGTTGGCCTGCGGGTCGGCGAAGACCTCATAGACATTGCCTTCTTCAACAATCCGGCCGTTTTCCATGACCGCCATGCGGTCACAGATCGATTTCACCACACCCATCTCATGGGTAATCAGTACGATTGTGACCCCGAGCCGGGTATTGAGTTCCTTCAGCAGGCTCAGGATCGATTCGGTCACATCCGGGTCCAGGGCTGAAGTAGCTTCGTCACTGAGCAGGATGCGGGGATTTCCGGCCAGCGCCCTGGCAATGGCAACCCGCTGTTTCTGGCCGCCTGAGAGTTCCGCCGGATAGGCATCCGCCTTGTCGGACAGATCCACCAGCTGCAGCAGTTCCCTGACCCTGGCATCTATATCCGCCCGGCGCATGCCGGTATACTGCAGCGGGTAGGCGACATTCTCGGCTACGGTGCTGCGGTCCAGCAGGTTGAAGTGCTGGAAGATCATGCCGATGCCCCGGCGCAGGTCACGCAGCTGCCGGTCCCCGGCGGGCACTTCCTTCGTGCTGCCCTCGGCGGTGTGATACAGCCGGCCATTGCGGGCGGTGAAGGTGCCGGCTCCCGAAATAGTGATCGAACCTTCATCCGGGGTTTCCAGGAAGTTGATGCAGCGCACCAGGGTGGACTTGCCGGCCCCGGAGTAGCCGACCACCCCGTAGATCTCCCCGTCATTGATCTTCAGGCTGACCCCGTTGACCGCGTGCACGAACTGCTTCTCCGTTTGAAACGTCTTCTTCAGATCTCTGATCTCAATCATGGGGCCTTCCTCCTTAAACAAAAATCCCGTCCTGAATGCCAGGACGGGAATAAAATTCTCGTGTTACCACCTTGCTTTACGGATACATCACTGCATCCGCCTCACTGAGTACCAACATACTCGCTTCCTTTTAACGGGGAACTCCGGCATGCCCTCATATCGAACATGCAGCTCCGAGACCATCTTCCTCTGTTCTCCGCTTATCCCATCTCACCAGCCGGGACTCTCTTGGAAGCTTCCTGCAGGATACTCTTCTCTTCACAGCCTTTACGAAAATGAATTTACAATCTTTTCATGGTGTTGTCAATTGTTTTCTGAAAATTGTTTTCAGATGTTTTTCCTGGAGAGGGCCGCCAGATAGTTGACCGCGGACAGCGCGGCGACGTTCCCCTGCCCGGCTGCCTTGATGTACTGGTACGGCTGGCCGGCAATATCACCGCAGGCAAACAGGCCCGGGATATTGGTCTCCATCTGCATGTTGACCTTGACGGCCGGCCCTTCTGTGGCCAGACCCGGTACGAGCTGCCCCGGGAACTGGGCTTCGCGCAGGATGAACACACAGGCGACTTCATGTTCACCGCCGTCTGTCTTCAGCGTCTCAGCCTTCATGCCGCCCAGGATTTCGAGCGGCTTTTCGCGTACGACTTCAATCGCATTGCGGAATTTCGGTTCTTCTTTGTACAGCGGGAAATAGTATACCTTTTCGCAGACTTCACCCAGATAATCCGCTTCGGCTTCTTCCGCCGGGGCACCGCCGATGACCGCCACGGTCTTGCCTTTGTACAGCGGGGCATCGCAGGTGGCGCAGTAGCTGACGCCGCGGCCCAGGAACTGTTCCTCACCCGGATAGGGCTTGCCGGCAACGACGCCGCTGGCCAGGATGACCGTGGACGCCTCCACATATTCGCCGTCCGACTTCTGCAGGGTGAAATAGTCACCCATGCTGTAGACAGCCGTCACCTTTTCTTCGGTGATTTCAATGCCGAGCTGTTCCAGCTGCCGGGTAAAGGCAGCCGCCATATCCTTGCCGGACACGGCCGGCAGACCCGGGTAATTCAGGATTTCATGTGCGACCTGCATCTTGGTGCTGAGGTCCTTCGAGCCGAACAGGATCAGGTTCTTGTTTCTGACCTTTGCGGTAATGGCCGCGGAAATGCCGGCCGGCCCGGTGCCGATAATTGCTGTGTCATAACGAGTCATGGTTTTATACCTCCGGAACACTTTTAATATATCATAAAATTTAATTTGATAAAACTATTTTGCTCACACCAAACTGGGACAGTTTCTGCGGTATTGCCTGTCATTGTTTTACTGTATGTCCGGGTCAAGGCCGAAATACACAAACAGCATCCGGTCCTTGCCGTTCATATCCCTGAGGATCTCATAGCGGGCTTCCGGCAGGAGTTCCTCCACCAGCCGGCTCATGCGTTCCCGCTGGTCCCAGCCCATTTCAAAAGCCATCATGGCCTTATCCTTCAGCACCTGCCGGCAGCTGCGGAAAATGGCCCGGTAGCCGTTCAGGCCGTCATCACCGCCGAACAGCGCCACATGCGGCTCAAAGTCCACCACCGAGTGCTCCATGGTCTCTTCTGCCGGGATATACGGCGGGTTGGAGATCAGGATATCGAGTCTGATCCCGGCGGCGATCAGCGGCTCCAGGTAATCCCCGGTCATGAAGCGGATGTCCGCTTCGTTGAGGGCCGCGTTCTTTTCCGCCATGACCACCGCTTCGGCCGAGATGTCCGTGGCCGTCATGCGCACCCGCGGTTCCTCTTTTGCGACCGTGATCGCAATGGCCCCGCTGCCGGTGCCGATATCCGCGCAGGTCAGTTCCCCGGCCGGGAAATACCGGTCGATGCGGGAGAGGATGTGCGCGCACAGCTCCTCGGTCTCCGGCCGGGGGATCAGCACGTCCCCGCTGACCAGCATCTTATAGCCGTAGAACCAGGAATAGCCCAGCACATGCGCCATCGGCTCCTGCTGCAGGATCCGGGCCATGCCCGCATTGAACTGTTCCTCCAGTTCCGCCGGCATCTCCTCTTCATAGTGCATATACAGGTTGTAGCGCTCCTGCCGGCTCAGTTCCACGAGGAAAGCCATGACAGTCTCGGCCGGCACATCGTTCTGTTCACAGAGGGTCTCGTATTTCCTTACCGCTGCCGCAAAGCTCGTCATACTTCCGCGTTCTCCAGTTTCTCTTTTTCTTCCGCTTCCTTCAGGCCGGCAATGACGTCATCCAGCTTGCCCTCCATGATGCGGTCCAGCTGGGTAATGGTCAGGCCGATGCGGTGGTCGGTCACCCGGTTCTGCGGATAGTTGTAGGTCCGGATCTTTTCCGAACGGTCACCGGTGCCGATCTTGGCCCGGCGGATCTTTCCTTCTTCTTCGTCCTTCTGCCGCTTGAGTTCCTCATAGACCCGGGCCCGGATCAGCCGCATGGCGGTTTCCCGGTTTTCGATCTGGGAGCGGCCTTCCTGGCAGTTGACGGTGATGCCGGTCGGCACGTGCACGATGCGGACTGCCGAATCGGTCTTGTTGATATGCTGGCCGCCGGCGCCTGAAGCCCGGTGGGTTTCGATGGTCAGGTCCTTCGGATCGATTTCGATGTCGGTGTCCTCCGCTTCCGGCTGGCAGAGCACGGTCGCCGTGGAGGTGTGAATCCGGCCCTGGGCCTCGGTCTTCGGCACCCGCTGGACCCGGTGGGCCCCCGATTCGAACTTCAGATCGGCGTATACATCGGTGCCCTTCACCCCGAAGATGATCTGGCTGAAACCGCCGGCTTCCGAGGGGCTGGCTTCCATGATCTGGACTTTCCAGCCGCGGGCTTCCGCATATTTTGAATACATGCGGAAAAGATCACCCGCGAAGATATTGCCCTCATCACCGCCGGCCCCGCCGCGGATTTCCATGATGACGTCGTGGTCATCGTCCGGGTCCCGCGGGATCAGCAGTTTCTGGATCCGGGCCAGCAGTTCTTCCCTTGCCGGTTCGCATTCCGCCAGTTCCAGCGCAGCCATCTCCCGCAGTTCCGCGTCCTCATCAGCCGCCATCTCCTGCGCCTGTGCGATCCGGGAATCCAGTTCCTGCAGCTGCGCCCAGGCATCCACGGGCTGTTTCAGCCGCGCTTCCTCCTTGGACAGGCGGGTCATTTCGCGGGGATCCCGGAGGATTTCTTCCGAAACCAGCCGCCGGTTGATCTCCTGATACTGTTCTTCGATTTCCTTCAGTTTTGCGCGTACAGGATCCATGTCGTCTTCTCCTTTATTCATCCGCCGTTCTTTCCCGGGCGGCATAGTAAACCTTAAGCCGGCGCAGGGCCCGCGCCTCCAGCTGCCGGATGCGCTCCCTGGTCACGTGGCAGGCAGCCCCGACTTCCTCCAGGGTTTTTGGGATGCCGTCATCCAGGCCGAAGCGCATGCGCAGGATGATCTGTTCCCGTTCCGGCAGTTCGGCGAGCATCTCCGCCACTTCCTCCCGCAGGAATTCCCGGTCGGCATATACCGAAGGGTCTTCCGCGGAAGGGTCCTCAATGAAATCACCCAGGACCGAAGATTCTTCATCCCCGGCCGGCTGTTCCAGCGACACGGTATCCAGTGCCGCCTGCAGGATCTCCTGCACTTTGCGGGCGGATATCCCGTCCAGCCGGGCTGCGATCTCCTCCGCATCCGGTTCCCGGTGCAGTTCCTGCAGCAGTTCCTTCTGCACGCGCCGGATCTTGACGAGTATCTCGTTCATATGCACGGGCAGGCGGATATCCCTGGCCTGGTCCGCGATGGCCCGGGCCATGGACTGCCGGATCCACCAGGTCGCATAGGTGCTGAAGCGGAAGCCCTTTGTATAGTCGAATTTTTCAACGGCCCGCATGAGGCCGATGTTGCCTTCCTGGATCAGGTCCTGCATGGACAGGCCGTGATTCATATAATCACGGGCAAGCGCCACGACAAGCCGCAGATTGGCGTTGATCATCTTCTCCTTGGCAGCCGCGTCACCTTCCTGACACTTCCGGGCGGTTTCCCGCTCCTCTTCTGCATCCATCAGCTGGATCTGCCCGATTTCGTTCAGATACTGATGGATCGAATCCGAAAGATGGGCCCGGCTGTCCTCATCCGCAAACGGGTCAGGCACTTCTTCCGTATCCGGTTCCGTTTCCGGGAACAGGGCTTCTTCCTCGTCCAGTTCAGCCAGTTCTTCTTCAGCCAGTTCTTCTTCAGCCAGTTTTTCTTCCGGTGCTGTATCCATACATGCCCTCCTTTCGGCAGTCATATTTTACAATGAATCCCCTGACGGCAGAAAAAAACCTGCTGGGCAGGTTCTTTCTTACTTCAGTCCGTACTTCTTGTTGAAG
>JAFOIT010000048.1 GCA_017420585.1 Solobacterium sp. | reverse complement strand
TTTCGCGCAAGCAGCAGCTTATGCCGAAACTCTCGGAGATCATCAAGGCGCTCTGACGGGGGGAAAAACATATTGTAAAAGGATCCGTTCCGGCAGGACGGATCTTTTTTTCCGGATAAGGGGTGTGTCCGGGGCTTGGGGACAGAAATCAGTGTAAGCGATTCCATTTGAAACAAAATGTGTAAAATTTACGAAAAAGTTTTCATCCAATGAAAACAACATTGCATTTTCGCTGCGGAAAATATAAAATCGGAGTTATCCCGGGGGTATGCCCGGGCCGGTACACGGGTGATAAAACAGAGCGGCTGCACCGCTCTTTGTGTTACCGGGTTGGAAAGGAAGCGTGACCATGTCAAAATACATCACGAAACGTCTTCTGATCAGCCTTGCCACATTGCTGGTGATCATCTTTGTCCTGTTTGTCATGCTGGACATGATGCCGGGTTCACCGTTCAATGATGAAAAACTGACAGAGACGCAGAAAGCCCTGCTGTACGCGAAGTACGGACTGGATCAGCCGTTCTTTGTACGGTTCGGCAAATATCTGATCAATATGCTGAAAGGGGACCTGGGTGTCTCCTATGTCCTGAACAAGAACAGGGCAGTTTCCGATATGCTGACAGGACCGCTCGGCTTATCGATCAGAATCGGCGCAAAAGCTATGGTCATCGGTTCGATTTTCGGCCTGCTGTTCGGTATCCTGGCCGCCCTGAACCACAATACATGGATTGACTCACTGTTCTCACTGATATCCATCATCGGGGTCAGTGTGCCTTCGTATGTGTTCGCGCTGCTGCTGGCGTACTTTATCGGTTTCAAGCTGAAAATGTTCCCGATCCTTTACAACGCTGCCAATCCCGGGGCTTCCACGGTTCTGCCGACAATTGCCCTGAGCATGTTCCCGATTGCCAATATCTCCCGGTTCACCCGGTCGGAAATGATCGATGTCCTGGGTTCGGAATACATCCTGCTGGTTGAATCCAAGGGGGTCAGGGAAAAAGACCTGATCCTGCGGCATGCCCTGCGCAATACGCTGATCCCGATCGTTACCATCATGGGCCCGCTGCTGATCAACCTGCTGACCGGTTCCATGGTCGTTGAGAAGGTCTTTGCCATTCCCGGCATCGGCCAGCTGATGATGCAGGCAATCCAGAACAATGACTACAATGTCGTCATTGCCTGTGCCTTCGTCTATTCGGCCCTGTACATCGGCATGATGCTGGTTGTCGACATCCTGTACGGCATTATTGACCCGCGGATCCGGGTTGCGAAGGGGGCAGACTGATGAGCGAACTGAAAATGAATCAGGTTCCGCAGGACCAGTATACAGAGGAAGATTTCCGCTTCGTCCAGCTGGATGAGCGCCTGATGGACAAAACATATGCGGCCACGTCTTTCCTGAAAGATGTCTGGATGCACTTCAAGAAGAACAAAGGCGCGGTTATCGGGCTGGTGATCATCTGCATCATCATCCTGATGGCCCTGGTCGGACCCATGGTCTCCGGCTATAAATACGATGAGATTGTCCTGACCCAGCAGAGTCTGCCGCCGCGGATCCCGGGCATTGAGAAACTCGGTATCTTCAATGGCGTGGAGAAAGGGAAGAACGTCTACCTGGATAAGGGCTTCGCTGATCTTTATCACTGGTTCGGAACAGACACCAACGGCCGTGACATGTTCACCCGGGTCTGGAAAGGCACCCGTGTCTCCCTGCTGATTGCCTTTGTGGCCGTCATTATCGATATCGGCATCGGCATGTCCTACGGCCTGATCTCCGGCTATTTCGGCGGCCGCATCGATATCGTCATGCAGCGGTTTGCGGAAATCCTCAACGGCATTCCGACCCTGGTCGTGGTCACGCTGCTCGGCCTGGTCCTGCCGCAGGGTATTCCCTCGATTATCTTTACGTTGATGATTACCGGGTGGATCGGCATGTCCCGGATTGCCCGGGCCGAAGTCCTCAAGCTGAAGGAAAGCGAGTATATCCTGGCTTCCCGGACGCTGGGCGCGAAGAACTTCGCGATCATCTTCAAGGACATCATGCCGAATATTTTCGGCCAGCTGATCATCATGTCCATGTTCTCGGTTCCGAATGCAATCTTTACGGAAGCGTTCCTGTCCTTTGTCGGTCTGGGCATCCAGCCGCCGAATGCGTCCCTGGGTTCGCTGATTTCCGACGGATACAAGTCCCTGACGATCCATCCGTATATGATCATGTGCTCGATTACAGTTCTGGCCCTGCTGATGCTGAGCTTCAACCTGTTCGCAGACGGTATCCGCGACGCGTTTGACCCGAACCAGAAACAGGGATAGGAGGAGAATCATGACAGCGAAAAAAGATAAGAAGGACCGCGTATTATCGGTCCGTGACCTGAATATCTCCTTTGAAACCGCCAGCGGCACGGTGCGGGCGATCCGCGGTGTCCGGATGGACCTGTTCCGCGGTGAAACGATTGCCATCGTCGGTGAATCCGGCTCCGGCAAGTCGGTTACCGTCAAGACCATCATGGGTATCATGGCCAACAACGGCAAGATTGAAAGCGGCAAGATCGACTATACATTTACAAATGAAAAAGGGGAACGGGAGACGGTGGACCTGACCAAACTTTCGCAGAAGGAAATCCGTTACCGCTTCAACGGCAAGCATATTGCCATGGTGTTCCAGGATCCGATGACTTCCCTGGATCCGACCATGATTATCGGCAAGCAGATCATGGAGGGCATGATCCTGCACGAAAAACTGTCCAAGGCTGCGGCCAAGGAACGGGCGATCGACCTGCTGCGCAAAGTCGGCATCGAGAACCCGGAAAAACGGTTCTACGAATATCCGCACCAGCTTTCCGGCGGTATGCGGCAGAGGGTTGTCATCGCGATTGCCCTGGCCTGCAATCCGGATATCCTGATCTGTGATGAACCGACAACCGCCCTGGATGTCACCATCCAGGCCAAGATCCTTGAACTGATCAAGGAACTGCAGCGGGAAACCGGCGTATCGGTTATCTACATCACGCATGACCTGGGCGTTGTTGCCAAGGTGGCGGATTATGTCGACGTCATGTATGCCGGCCGGATTGTCGAGAAGGGCAGTATCGATGAGATCTTCTATGATCCGCGGCATCCGTATACATGGGGCCTGCTGGCTTCCATGCCGGATACCGACACGAATTCGAAGCGTCTGTTTGCCATCCCGGGCACGCCGCCGAACCTGCTGGAAAAGATTGACGGTGTTGCCTTTGCCCCGCGGAATCCGTTTGCGCTGGCCATTGACTACAAGGCCGAACCGCCGATGTTCAATGTCGGCGGCCAGCACCGGGTCGCAAGCTGGCTCTGTGACCCGCGGGCGCCGAAAGTGGAAATGCCGGAGCAGCTGAAAGAACGCATGGAAAAGATGAGGAAGGAGAATGAAG
>JAFOIT010000047.1 GCA_017420585.1 Solobacterium sp. | reverse complement strand
GCCTGGATCCGGTTTTCCCGCACGGCTTCACACACCGCCGGCAGGTCCACCAGGTCACCGCGGGCGGTATTGACAATGATCACACCCGGTTTGACGCCGGCCAGGAACTCCGCCCCGATCAGGTGGTAGTTTTCTTCCTTGATAAACGGCAGGTGCACCAGGATGATGTCCGCTTCACGGCGGATTTCTTCCAGATCCGTGTAGGTCATGAATTCTTTGTTGGGTTCATATGGGTGCTTGTCAAAACCGAGGACCCGGGCCCCCATGGCGGCGAACATCTTCGCGCTGAGGCTGCCGATATGCCCGACCCCGAGCACGCCGACAGTCAGGTCGCGGATCTCCCGGAAGTGCGGGAAACTGACCCGGAAGTCCTTCTGCCGCATGTTGTCGGCAATCGCGAACAGGTTCCGGTTCAGGGCCATGGCCAGGGCCACGGCCAGTTCGGCAATCACGTTGGGGTCATAGTTCTGCACATTGGCAATCTCCACCCCGTGCCTTGTCGCGGCCGCGAAATCCACCTGGCCCACCCCGGTCATGCGCAGCACCATTTTCTGAATACCCGCCGCTTCCAGCAGGGCAAAGTAGTCATCGTTCAGTTTCAGGGTCGGATTCCCGCTCAGGACCAGATCGATATCCTGATAGGATGCCGGATCGAGGAACGCTTCCTGCGTATCGCACCATACCAGCTCGATTCCCTTGTCGGGGGTGAAGATTTTTCTGAGTGCCTGCATTTCACTATCCTGCATGGCAAAGACCAGAACCCGCTTCATGCTGTACCTCCTGTTGTTACTCTTCTAATTTTACCCGGCAGTGCAGGGTAATATCACTGTATTTTTCCAGAATATCCTCTTCATACCGCAGCTGCAGGGGATTGGCGTGGTGGATGACATACGGTATGCCGGTCCGGCTGCGGCGGTCGGAGATCATGCCGATATGGTCCGTGAAGATGACAATGTCCCCGGCCTGCCAGGCATCGATGTCATGCACATCCGTGGTCAGAACCTCCGCGTTGGCCGCAAAGTACACCCGCAGGTTGCGCACCCGGCGGAAATCGATATTCCGGTCCGGGACATCGATATCGTAGCGGTCCGGATGGGCATGGATGTCGTCATCCACCCGCTGCTGCAGGTCATAGCCGCAGTCCCGCAGGGCAATGCCGACCACATCCACGCAGGTGCCGTATCCGTCATCCGGGTAGCCCGACGCGTAGTAGACGCTTTTGTACTTCGGATGGGTATCCGTGTAGGCCAGGGCTGCCTCAAGCAGGCGGGAGGGTTCCCCCGGCTGGCCGTACCGGTCAGGCAGGCGCGCAGACGAGGTTCCCTGCAGCAGGCGCAGACCGCAGGCCACGGCAGCTGTGATAACAAAGATCAGGATGATCCACTTCCGTTTCATCATAATATTATTATACAATCCGACGGCATTCAGTGTTTCCCGCAGTATAAGAAAACCAGGCAGAGGAAATATCCTTTGCCTGGTCCGGGACACCGGTGCCGCAGTTCAGGCAGCCCGCGTCCGGAATTCATTTACTTCAGGCCGCGCCGGATCATTGTTTCTTCCAGAAGGGCATAGTACTGGCCCATGTAATAGGCAAAGCCTTCTTCGCCGATCACGAACGGGTTCGGGACGCCGTTGACAATGCACCGGGCCAGCGCCTGCCGCTCCAGCCCGTTGTCCAGGGTCGGATGGGCGCACAGTTCCGCATCCACGTGCTGTTCCCGGCAGAGGGCAGTAAACCGGTCCAGGGATGCTTTGTAGGCATACGGGTCAGAATCCGGCAGGAGTCCGGAACCGCCCCACATGCCGGCCATATGCTTTCTTCCTTCATCCCATACCGGCAGGATGAACGAGTAGCATCCCGCAGTATGTCCGGGGGTCAGCACCGTCATGATCTCCATGTCACCGAATTTCAGGATGCCGCCGTCTTCATAATAATGATCCATGTCATAGTCAATGACCGGCCACTTGTCCAGGGCCAGCGTCTTTGCCAGCACCGTATCCTCTTTTCCGAGATACAGCTCACACCCATAGTTCCGGCGGAACCAGTCTGCCTGGCCGTAGTGATCGAAATGTCCGTGGCTGATCAAGATTGCCTTCAGGTCATGAATATCCAGTCCCAGCTCCGCTATGCCCCGGACAATCGTATCCCGGGATTTGTCATCCGGTTCCATGCAGTCAATCAGCACAAAACCGTCACCCGTCTCAACCACATAACAGCCGACGATCACATTGCCGATAAACGATACATTGTCAAAGATCCGGGTAGCCGGCGGGGCGGTCCATTCAGATCCAAACGGCGGTTTGACACTTCTTGGGGTTCTCCACGATTTCATTTTCTTTCTCCTTCAGTCTGATTTTTATAGAAATACGAATTATCTCTGCCTTCGTCCACGGACGCGGCGAATTTCAGGGTGTCAAAGTGTCTGTGCAGCAGCACGGACGCTTCCGCGGCATCCCGGTGCAGTACAGCATCACGGATTGCCTCGTGTTCCTGAATCAGCGCGGGAATGCGCCTGGTTGTGCGGATTTCCAGGTTCCGCCAGCGCCGCAGATGAATGTATTCATCTTCCAGAAGTCTGTACAGGCTGGCCCGGCCGGCTTTTTCCAGCAGGATGCCGTGGAAGCGGTCATCGGCCCGGAAATACGCAGGCAGGTCCGCTTCCGCACCGGCAGAGGCTGTCTTCTGTTCCTCGATTGCCCCGGCCAGAAGTTCCGGAAGATCTCCCGGGTCTGTTTCCCGGATGATCGCGCTGACCGCTGCTGTTTCCACCGCTTCCCGCAGAAAGAGGATATCTTCAATCTGTTTCAGGTTGATCAGCGATACATATGACCCCCGGTGCGGATACACTTCCAGCAGGCCTTTTTCCTTCAGCCTGGAAAACGCATCCCGTACCATGTGCCGGCTGCATTTATACGCCGCGCACAGTTCATTCTCACTCAGGGCATCTCCGGGCATATACTCGAGTTCCGTAATCTTTTTCAGAAGATCCCGGTAAATTTCTTCGCCGGTAATCATCGTTGTTTCCTGCAGTCTGTTCATGCGATGAACCCCTGTCAGCCGATCCGGACAGTGTCCGTCGCTTCTCCGGCCGCTATCATCGCGTCGATCTGTTCCTGTGAATAGCCAAGCTGTGCCAGCACTTCACGGGTATCCTGGCCAAGGAAATGGGCGGGCCTGTACGCCGGAAGCTCCGTGTCCTGGAACATGACCGGTGTGCGCACCATGGTCCGTTTCATGCCGTTGGGGAATTCCACATCAGTCAGAATGTCGCTCGCATATGCCTGCTCGTCACGCAGGATTTCATCCCAGGTCTGGCAGACCGCATAGGGCAGGTCCGCTTTTTTCATCTGGGCAATCCAGTATTGGACATCATGGCTGGCAACTTCGGCGTTGAAGATCTCGTCCCATTCATCCAGATGCCCGTTGACCAGGTTGGTCTGCGGATAGAAACGCGGGTCATTAACCAGATCCTCCCGGCCGAGCGCGTCTTTGACAAACCGGTTGAACAGCTTGTCATATGCCGGCAGCGAGAACATGAACCAGCGGCCGTCTGCCGTCTTCCGGGCAGAATTCAGCGGGTTGGTCAGTTCGGCCTTGCGGATCGGGTACTGGGTGGATGCATCGCCGTACTGGCTGGCAATGAGATACAGGGAAACATCCCATACCCCGCTGTGATACAGGCTGACAACCACCTTGTCACCCCGGCCGGTCTTCTCTGCCCGGTACAGCGCGGCAATCACCCCGGATGCCAGGCTCATCGCAACCTGATGATCACCGAAACCGGCCAGCGGCAGCATCGGTTCGCTGTCCCGGTCATACAGGGTTCCCATCACGCCGGAATGGGCAAAATACGCTGTAAAGTCAAACCCCGGCAGATCCTTGTCAGGGCCTTTTTCACCATAGCCGGAAACAATCCCGTATACGAGTTTCGGATACTTTGCCTTGAGCGATTCGTAGTCAAGGGCTGCCCTTTCCAGTGCCGGCTGACGCCAGTTGGTCAGGAAAACATCACTCTGCGCAATCAGTTTTTCCAGTGCTTCCCGGCCCGCGGCGCTTTTTGTGTCCAGGGTGATGCAGCGCTTGCCGGTGTTCTCCAGGGTAAAACTCGTATCTTCGGCATCCCCGAACGGGCGGCCTTCATTGACCGCCGTGTAACGCAGATCATCCCCCCGGGGTCTTTCCACCTTGATGACATCAGCGCCGAGGTCAGCGAGATAGCGCGCACAGCAGGGTGCCGCAATGAACGTCGCCAGTTCCACAACCCGGACGCCAGTAAGGGGTCGGGTATTCATTTCTGTCATAATCAGTCCTCCATCATATCCCTGAATGTTTCAATGATCGTTGCGGCCTGTTCATGGTTTTCCATCTGCCTGTCAGTCTCTATGCTCACAAACGGCAGTCCGGCCGCCGTGCAGGCCCGGCGGATCAGCGGGTAATCAAACTCTTCCGGGTCACAGAACTTGGTAAGAATCATCAGTACGCCCCGGGCCCCGGCAGCCTTGGCGGTTTCCACCAGCGCTTCAACCCGTTTCTTTTCCGGATCATACAGCACTGAGCAGCAGTCCCGGGCGGAGAATTTCCGGGCCAGGGAGTACAGCGCGTCTTCACCGATGACGCTGTCTGTACGGTACTGGCGGCTTTCTGCCGCAACATCGTCCGCAACAATCTGCAGGCCGTTTTCGTCCAGAATCTTCAGCAGGCCGGGCGCGTCCGCCAGAATCCCGGTTACGGCAACCGGAATCTTTTTTTCATTTCCGGCACTGTTGTTCTTCAGTTCATCCAGGAGTTCCCGGCAGAGTCCGCAGTGTTCTTCCCGGCGCAGAAACCAGGCGCTTTTGAAGATCGCTGAACGCTCCGCGGCTGTGATTTCCGGATGCGCTGCCAGTTCGGCAGAAACCTGCCGCATCAGCGCGTTATGTTCGTTGTAGAGTGCCATGGATTCTTTCAGGCGTTCCTCACTGAAAGAACTGCCGGTAATCTGTTCCAGGTCCCGGATGACCCGGCGGTATCCGGCCACCGTGAAATCCAATGCGTATTCCGGTTTCCGGTTCTGCGGATAGGTCATCGGGATAAACGGAATCTCTGGTACAGCATATTTCCAGTTCTCCCCCAGGACTTTCAGGGAGTCACACAGGCTTGGGACAAGGATTGCGCTGACCCCGTCATAAACGCCGCGCATGCCCAGTTCCGTGATGGACTGGACGATGGCGCACAGAAACGCCGGATAGTATTTCTTGGCTGCGTTGAGCTGCGTGTCGCCGCCCCAGGCCCCCATCGGCACCAGGCCCATCGAATGAATGATCTCTGCCGGGGTATAAACCGGGGCGGTCAGGACAATTTTCCGTCCTTCCGCAAGATACCGCTCTTTCAGGGCCTGCGGGTTCTCTGCCGCTGCCTGCATTTTTGCCAGAACATCACTGATCATTGTCAGGCCTCCTTCCGGGACTGCATGATTTCCGTCAGTCCCTGTACCCGGGTGTCATACTGCGCTTCCGAAAAGTTGCGCGGGTCTGCCTGGTCGCCGTCAAAACTGACAACCGGAATCTCACAGGCCGCGCCGATCTGGCGGCTCATCTCATTCATGAAGCCGCTCCACAGTTTGCAGGACCGGTTGGTGTGGACCAGCAGACCTTCCACATGATTGTCCTGACAGAGCCGGATCCGTTTATCCCGGGCATATTCCAGATTGATCGCGTTGGGCACTTTTGCGTACGCCCTGCACATGCCGTCAAAATCCTCATAGATGAAACCGAACGCATCCGCGTAGATCGTTGTGACCATATTGATGCCCCGGTCCCGCAGACCGCGGGAAGTCACCCGCAGCCACGGCCAGCACGCGATACCCTCAAACATGATCCGGTGCTGTTCCTCGCCGCGGTAGGTGCTGATTCCTTTATTATGGTTTTCTTCGTATTCCTTCAGCAGTGTTTCCATTGCTTCGGCAGCTTCCGGTTTCCCGCGGGCCGTCACCATCACGGCCATATGATTCAGCAGGTCAAAGCCGTTGAACGGGGACGGCACATACCTGGCCATAGCCGTTGCGGCCAGCCAGGCCCGGCTTGTCCTGCCGGAGATTTCCATGACTTCCTGATAACGGTCCCAGCTCCATTTTTTTCCGGTTATCTTTTCCAGCTGCGCAATGGCATCCAGGAACTGATTCCGGATATAGGCAGTTTCCGCGTCACTGACCTCATAGTCAGGATTAAAGGGGATATCAATCATGATCATCGGGATCTGCAGTTCCCGGGAAAGATTCTCATACCATTTGATCATGCAGCTGCAGATATTGCTGCAGCACAGGACATAATCCGGCAGCGGCATCGGCTGTTCTTCCGCTTCCGCCCCGGAAGCATATGCCAGGGAAATCCTTGCATAGGCGCAGATATCGTTGGAATATCCCATTCCTTCTGCAATTGAGCACATGCGTTCGCCGCCGCCCCTTGCCGCGATCCCGGCCGCCTGGTTTTCCGGATAGCATACATGCAGGCCCAGTGTTTCCGGTATTTCAACCGGGAAGTTGCTGGCGCACCAGCCGATCAGTTCCCCCCGTTTCTTCGCCTCAGCCACATCATCATATGCCTGCTTCGCAATCATATTCAGTTTGTACTTTGCTGAGGCAGGATCCGGGGCCGGACGTGGTTTTCTGACTTCTTCACTCATGTTCTTTTTCCTTTCCTGCTTTTTCCATCGCGTACAGTGCGGCCCCAAGGGCGCCGGCAAACTGGGCCAGCGGAGAATACAGGATTTCTGTACCCAGTTCCTCTTCCATTGCCCGGCGGACAGCCCCGTTGTTGGCAACACCGCCGCTCATGCATACCTTTTCTTCAACACCCATGCGGCGCACCAGGCCGGCAGTCCGGCTTGCGACAGACCCGCAGATTCCTTTGACAAGCGCCGGAATCTCCGCCCCGGCAGCGAGCTGTGAAATCACTTCCGACTCCGCAAATACCGTGCATGTGCTGGAGATCCGCAGCGTCTGCGTGGCTTTGGCGGCTTCCTGCTCCAGTTCCGAGACATCCATCTGCAGGATTCCTGCCATGACTTCAAGGAAGCGGCCGGTGCCGGCGGCGCATTTGTCGTTCATGACAAAATCCGTCATCCTGCCATGGCTGTCCAGACGGATGACTTTTGCGTCCTGACCGCCGATATCAATGACCATGCGGACATCCGGAAACAGGAACGCGGAGCCTTTCGCGTGGCAGCTCAGTTCGCTGACCTGGCTGTCCGCTTCCGCATAGGTCCGCCGGCCGTATCCTGTCACCACCGTATAATCAATGTCTTCATCCTGCAGTCCGGCCGCCGCCAGAAGTTCCTTCTTAACCGCTGCCGGGCCGCTTGTGCCGATGCCGGCATGTACCAGGTGCTGTGCAAGTATTGCCTGTTCTTCGTTCATGAGCACGCCTTTGGACGTGGTTGAACCGATATCAATTCCCATAAAGACCATGTTCGTCACACCTTTTGTTTCTTCTTGTATACTTGTCGACAAGTATATACATAATATATCACGGCAGATAAATCGCTGCACAGCAGGATTCGTCCGGAAACGTTGATAAAGCAGAAGAAAAACACCGTTTCCGGTGTTCCTGAATGCTTATTTGTTTTCCTTCTCCGGCAGGTAGAAGATCTGTTCGCCGTCCTTCGACAGCATATAGTTGCCCCGGGCATAGCTCTGGATGTAATCCGGATCCTCCAGTTTGGCCCGCTCGGTGGTCAGATAGACGTTTTCATCAAGCACTTCCTGATAGCGTTCCTGGACTTCTTCGAGCTGCTGCCGCAGGGTCAGGGTCGTATAGACTTCCCGGCCGACCTGGAACAGCAGGAAACAGGAAAAGCCGATGACGACGTAGCAGATCAGTTTCAGAAACGGCGTCATCTTACGCTTTTTCTTTTTGTTTTTCTTTTTTGCGGTCTTTACCGGTTTCGGTTCTGTCATGATTTCCCCTTGTGTATTATCTATATATCATTTTTACCGGGACGGATCAAGAATCCTCCCCGGTTTCCGGCAGGACAGTCTCTTCGATAATCTCATACATGTCCTCGGTTTCCCGCTTCCGCCGCTGTTCTTCGGTGGAAAGGACCCGGACTTTCATCTGCCGGCGGCCGAACGTAATCGTGATGATATCCCCGGCATACACTTCCTTGGCCGGTTTGACGATCCGACCGTTCACCTCAATCCGCTGGTTCTCCGCCAGCTGCCGGGATACCGTGCGCCGTTTGAGGATCCGCGCGGCTTTCAGGTATTTGTCCACTCTCATCTTTTTGCCTCCCGGGCGGTTTCAATCGCCCTGATTACCATGTTCAGGCTGTCCTTTGTCTTCGGCACGGACGCGATGATCCGGCTGTTGGTGTACCGCAGCGTGATGTCCCGGGACAGCTTTGAATACAGCGAGAACAGCTTCACCCCGTCCAGCTGCTGGGAGAAATCCTTCGCGAAGGTGATCTCACAGTGATCCCGCACTTCCCGGTAGCTGTCCACATCGCCTTCGTTCAGCAGGATATCGAGCTGTTTCTTCTCGAACAGCCCCTCCACTTCCTCGGGCAGGCGGCCGTACTGGTCAATGACGTTCCGGCGGTACTGTTCCAGGGCGTTCAGGCTGTCGAGCAGGTCGATCTGCTGGTACATGCTCAGCTTGTCATAGTCATCCGGGGCGAATTTATGCGGGATGTAGCTGGTGCGGCCGACATTGGCGAGCTTCTTCGCCTCCTGTTTCTTCCGCGGCTGTCCCTTGCGGGCGGCGATAGCTTCTTCCAGCATCTCCACGTACATATCGATGCCCACGGTATCGATGAAGCCGGACTGGTTCGGTCCGAGCAGGTCGCCGGCCCCGCGGATGGTCAGGTCCCGCATGGCGATCTTGTAGCCGCTGCCCAAGCGGGCAAACTCCTTGACGGCCTGCAGGCGTTTCGAGGCTGTCTCACTGAGCTGGCGGCGCGGCGGGACCAGCAGGTAGGCATAGGCCACCCGGTCACTGCGCCCCACCCGGCCCTTGATCTGATAGATCTGGGCCAGCCCGAAGTTCTGCGCATTGTCGATAAGAATCGTATTGGCATTGGGAATATCGATGCCGTTCTCGATGATGGTCGTGCAGACCAGCACATTGAGTTCCCGGTTGACGAAGCTCATCATGACATCTTCGATGGTTTCGCGGTCCATCCGGCCGTGCACCACGCCGATGCTGGCGTCCGGCACCCGGTTCTGCAGGGTGCGGGCAACGTTGTAGATCTCATCGATGTTGTTGTACAGGTAGAACACCTGGCCGCCGCGCGAAAGTTCCTTTTCGATCGCGTCGCTGACCAGCCCGAGGTTCTTTTCAACCACATAGGTCTGGACGTTGTAGCGGTTGGCGGGCGGGGTTTCCAGCTGGGACAGCTGGCGGATGCCGACCAGCGACATCTGCAGCGTGCGCGGGATCGGGGTAGCGCTCAGCGTCAGCACATCGACGCTGTTTTTCATTTCCTTGATCTTCTCCTTGTGCTCCACCCCGAAGCGCTGTTCCTCATCCACGACCAGCAGCCCGAGGTCCTTGAACACAACGTCATTGGACAGGATCCGGTGGGTGCCGATGAGGATATCCACCCGGCCTTCCTTCAGGTCCTGCAGCGTCTGTTTCTGCATGGCCGGGGTGACAAAACGGTCCAGGCACCGGATCGTAAACGGATAGTTTTCATAGCGTTTCGAGAAGGTCCGGAAGTGCTGTTCGGCCAGAATGGTGGTCGGGCAGAGCACCGCGACCTGCTTGTTTTCCGCTGCCGCCTTGAACGATGCCCGGACGGCAATCTCCGTCTTGCCGAAGCCGACATCCCCGCAGACCAGCCGGTCCATGGGCCGGTCGCTCTCCATATCCTTCTTCACATCCCTGACGGCCTGTTCCTGGTCCGGGGTGAGTTCATATTCAAATTCCCGCTCGAACTGCCGCTGCAGGTCACTGTCAGGCTGGAAGGCATGCCCGATGTTGTCCGTCCGCACGGCATACAGTTCCACCAGGCGTTCGGCGATATTGTTTACGTTTTCCTCCAGGCGGGCCCGGGTCTTTTCCCACTCACCGCTGCCCAGTTTGTTCAGCCGCGGCACAACCCCTTCCCGGGACACGAACTTGCGCACCAGCCGGAACTGTTCCAGCGGCACCAGCAGTTCCGCGTTGCCGCGGTAGATGATCTTCAGGAAATCGCGGATGATCCCCCGGACTTCCCTGGTTTCAATGCCGAGATACTGACCCACCCCGTACTGGGCATGGACGACGTAGTCACCCGGTTCCAATTCTTCATAGCCCTGGATGACTTCGGCATTGCGGAATTTCTTTTCATAGCGGCCGGCATGGTGGTGCACCTCAAACAGCTCTGCCGAAGTGACAACCGCGAGATCCCGGTCCGTCAGCCGGAAGCCCTCGGCCAGCGGCCTGAACATGATGTTGAGGCCTTCCTGCAGCGGGGTGGTTTCATCAGGGATCAGTGTATAGGGAATCTGCCCGTCCACACAGGCCGTCAGCACCCGTTCCGCTTCGTTTTCCCGCAGCAGCAGGGCCGTCCGCTTTTCCGGACCGTTCTGCAGCAGCCGCAGCAATGTATGCAGGGGATGGTTGGGCAGGTGCATTTCCTCGATCCCGGAGATATTGTCCTCAAAGGGGTCTTCTTCAATCAGCCGGCATCTGCCGTGGACCCGCAGGAACTCATGCCATACGGCATAGCGGGGCAGTTTCTTGTCTTCCTGCACCATTTCCTGAATATACGCGGTCGTCTCCTCGATCAGCCGCCT
>JAFOIT010000046.1 GCA_017420585.1 Solobacterium sp. | reverse complement strand
CGGCCTGCCGGCCAGCACCCTCATGGGCGGCGCGGTCAGGGATGAAATCCCCCTGCAGGCACTGTTATGCCTGGATACCATTGAAAACATGAAGAAGGAAGCCGAGAGCTGGCTGGACAAAGGCTTCCGGACCATCCGGATCAAGCTCGGCACCGGGGATATGCACCGTGACATGGCAATGGTACGGGAAATCCGCAAGACCATCGGCCCGGACATCAAACTCCGTGTCGACCCGAACCAGGCATATACAAAGAAACAGGCCCTGCAGCTGATCCCGGTACTGGAAGAAAATGAAGTCGAAATCTTCGAGCAGCCGGTTGCCTGGCATGATCTCGACGCCATGGCAGACCTCAACGCAAGCACCTGGATCCCGATTATGCCGCACGAAGGCATGAAGAGCATCTATGATGTCCGTGAGTTCATCAAGAAAGACGCTGTCAGCCTGTTTACGCTGAAAACAGACCGGCCGGGCGGACTTACCAAAGCCTGCCTGACCAGGGACATGGCAGAACTGTTCAACATTCCGTGCGTCGTCATGTCTTCGGTAGAGCTGTCCATCTCCACCTGCGCATCCATGATGCTCGCCGCAACCCTGAAGGACCTGCCGTTTGCCTGCGAAGCATCCGGACCGGTGGAAATCGAGGATATTACCGATAATTCCGGCTTCATCAAAGGCGACAAGTTCATCGTACCGCAGGGTCCCGGCTTCGGCTTTGAAGTGGATGAAGACAAGATCAGACACTACACAAAGAAGATGTGGACAGCGGACGAAACATCCGAAATCAAAGACTGATACAGAGCCCCGGTGTAATGCCGGGGCTTTCTTTCCCTGTTCACCGGGAGAATTCTCTTAACAAACATTCGTTTCATGAGTATAATTTTTTCATAACTGCAATGAAGGGAAGAGTATTCCCTGCCTTGAATGCAGAAAGCAGGCGGCTGATGAAAGCCTGTTGAGAGGCAGTGAGGAACATGGCCCCGGAGCAGGTTCTGCGATATGTAGCAGGATCCGGCTGCGCCCGTTATCCGTCTGAAGTGAGAGGTCGGTGCTCATCTGCACCGGCAAGATAAAGGTGGTACCGCGTGCAAGACGTCCTTTCAGAGGCCGTTTTTTATTATCAGAGGAGGAAACGGAATATGGAAAACAAGGGGAAATATTATCTGACAACGGCGATTGCCTACACATCAGGCAAGCCGCACATCGGCAACATGTACGAAATCGTGCTGGCTGATGCGATCGCCCGCTACAAGCGCATGACCGGGTATGATGTCCGCTTCATGACCGGTACGGACGAACACGGCCAGAAGGTCGAGGAGAGGGCGCTGGCAGCCGGCAAGACACCGAAGGACTTTGTTGATGAAGTGTCCGACATCATCAAGGAACAGGACAGGATCCTGAACATTTCCTATGACAAGTTCATCCGGACAACCGACCCGTACCATGAGAAGCAGATCCAGAAGATCTTCAAGAAGCTCTATGACAAGGGTGATATCTACAAGGGCAAGTATGAAGGCCTGTACTGCCAGGAATGCGAGTCGTTCTACACGAAGAGCCAGCTGACCGAAGACGGCAAGTGCCCGGTCTGCGGCGGCGATGTGTTCCCGATGACCGAAGAAGCCTACTTCTTCCGCATGAGCAAGTACGCTGACCAGCTGATGCAGTATATCGAGGACAACCCGCACTTCATCGAGCCGGAAAGCCGGAAGAACGAGATGATCAACAACTTCCTGAAGCCGGGCCTGCAGGACCTGTGCGTATCCCGTTCCACCTTCAAGTGGGGCATCCCGGTCGACTTTGACCCGGGTCATGTCGTCTATGTCTGGATCGACGCGCTGTCCAACTACGCGACCGGCATCGGCCTGGACGTTGACGGCGACCAGGGCGACCTGGCTGACGCGTACGCCAACGGCAGATACGGGTTCGGGGAAATCCCGGAAAACGGCCACGGCATGTACAAGAAATACTGGCCGGCGGACCTGCACCTGATCGGCAAGGATATCGTCCGCTTCCATACCATTTACTGGCCGATCATGCTGCTGGCCCTCGGTGAGCCGCTGCCGAAGCAGGTCTTCGGTCATCCGTGGCTGCTGGTCGGTGACTCCAAGATGTCCAAGTCCAAGGGCAATGTCATCTACGCTGATGACCTGGTGGAACTGTTCGGCACCGATGCCGTGCGTTACATCATGGTTCATGAAATGCCGTTTGCCCAGGACGGCCATATCACCTATGACCTGATGATGGAACGGATCAACAGCGACCTGGCCAACAACCTCGGCAACCTGGTCAACCGCACCCTGTCCATGCAGAACAAGTACTTCAACGGCAAGGTGGCCAATCCGCATGCGGATGAACCGCTCGATGACGAGCTGAAAGCCTTCGCGGCAAAGACCGTCACCGATGTCGAAGCGAAGATGAACGACCTGCGGGTCGCCGATGCCCTGGAAGACATCATCCAGCTGTTCGGCCGTCTGAACAAGTACATCGACGAGACCATGCCGTGGGCCCTGGCCAAGGATCCGGAAAAGACCCCGCGCCTGGCTACGGTTCTGTACAACCTGCTGGAAAGCATCCGCATCGGGGCCGTCCTGCTGAGCGCTTACCTGCCTGAGACTGCTGAGAAGATTCTCAACCAGCTGAACACACAGCAGCGCGACTATGATTCCGTCCAGACCTTCGGCCTGCTTGAAACGGATATCGCTGTCACGGATACGCCGGAGATCCTGTTTGCCCGTCTGAACGAAAAGGAAGTCATGGAAAAAATCGCCGTGATCCAGGACCGCATCACTGCCGCAGCGAAGAAGGCTGCCGCCAGAAAAGCGGAAATCACGATGGATGACTTCGGCAAAATGGATCTGAAGGTCGGCAAGGTCGTCGCCTGCGAGAAGCACCCGGACGCCGACAAGCTGCTGATCATGAAGGTTGACTGCGGTGAAGGCCAGCCGCGGCAGATCGTTTCCGGCCTGGCGGGCAGCTACACCCCGGGCCAGATGATCGGCAAATCCATCGTTGTCGTGACCAACCTGAAGCCGGCGGAACTGCGCGGCTATGTCTCCCAGGGCATGCTGCTGGCCGGCAAGGAAAACGAAACCTATGCGGTTGTGGAAGTCAACGGACTGAAGCCCGGCACCAGGATCATGTAAAAACAAATAATACATGTATTGATAAAGTCCCGCTGCGGTGGGACTTTTTCTTTTCTGCCTGCTATGATAAGATGTCTTATAATAAGATGTCTTACTTAAAGGAGCTGATACGATATGAACAGTGAACTGAACCTGCAGCTGCTGCACCTGGTCAGGGCTTCCGGCAACGCGATCCGGCGGACAAAGCGGGATCACGGCGGGATGCCGCCGGGATACGGGCGCATGATGGCGGTGATTTACCGCCGCAGCGGGTCAACCCAGTCAGAGCTGGCAGAGGAACTGGGGGTCAGGCCGCAGTCGCTGACAAGGGCGCTGGCCCGGCTGGAACAGGAAGGCCTGATTGTCCGGAAGAAAACCGAAGACAACCGCCGGAATACCCGGGTCTGGATCACCGAAGCCGGGACGGCGGTGCACCGGCGGATGCGGGCCGGAAGGCAGGCACGGGCTGACCGGATTTTCAGCGGCTTTTCCGCTGAAGAAAAAGAAGCGCTTGCCGGGTATCTGGAACGGATCATCGCTGCCTGCGGTGAGGACGGTGCCGTATGATACGCCTGCTCAAACGGATGACCGGGACGCATAAACTGTATG
>JAFOIT010000045.1 GCA_017420585.1 Solobacterium sp. | reverse complement strand
GAGAGACGTGCCCTTCAGCCACGCCGCAATAATCGATATTTCCGGCGTGATCTCGGTAGCCACTTCTGTCAGCTCATCATCCGGATGCACACATTCCCGGATCAGGAAAGTGCCTCCGGAAGACTGCTGTACATACTTCTTCACCGAATTGATCTGGCTGCTCGCAAAGGCTACGGTCGGGCGTTTCGTCCGCTGCTCAAATGCCTGCGAAATATTGCGGTTCAGATACAGGCCGGTATCAAACAGAATCAGCGGGACTTCCGCCAGTTCGTCAAGGGTGACCATGTCGGCACTGCTCAGCGGGTTGTCCGGGCCGACGTAGAAGCTGTAGCTGGTATCCAGCAGGGTGCGCCGCTCAAACCCGGTGCTGTACGGACTCTGGCCGATCATCAGCGCGAAGTCCAGTTCCCGGCTGTTGAGCATCTGGCTCAGCTCCCTGGTATTGGCCTCGGTCAGTTTCACCCGGATCTCCGGATGCTTCAGATAAAATGTCCGGACGATGGCCGGAACATACATGAGCCCGATCATGGGCGGTATACCGAAGCGGATCGTCTCCTGCCCGGCAGCGTAACCCCGCAGTTCGTCCTGGGCATCATCCAGAATCCGCAGTGCCTCGCGGACCCGGCTGTAAAACAGTATTCCTGCATCCGTCAGCTCCATCCGCTGATGGGAACGGCTGAAAAGATGCACCCCGAGTTCTTCCTCAAGACTCCGGATAGCTGTGGATATGGCCGGCTGGGTTACGTGCAGGTCCCGGGAAGCCGAGTTAATGCTTCCGAGTTCTGCCACGCGGATAAAATACTGCAGCTGTGTCAGGCGCATGAGTCTGTCCTCTCTATCAATTAAATCTTAGGAAAAAAAGTAAAATTCATCAATATTCATACAAAACAATCAGGAGGGAAAAAGATGGATTACAACAAAGCAGCACTTGAAATGCACGCCGCCAACAAAGGCAAAGTCGCTATTAAATCAAAGGTCGAAGTCAAAAACAGGGATCAGCTGAGCACAGCCTACACCCCGGGTGTAGCCGCCCCGTGTGTGGAGATCCACAAAGATCCGAAGCAGGTTTACAAGTACACTGCCAAGGGCAATCTGGTCGCGGTCGTCTCTGACGGTTCTGCGGTCCTGGGTCTTGGCAACATCGGTCCGGAAGCCGCCATGCCGGTCATGGAAGGCAAGTCCATCCTGTTCAAGGAATTCGCTGATGTCGATGCGTTCCCGATCTGCCTGGATACCCAGGACACCGAGGAAATCATCCGCACCGTCAAACTGCTCGGCCCGACCTTCGGCGCTGTTAACCTGGAAGATATTTCCTCCCCGCGCTGCTTCGAAATTGAAGCCCGCCTGGAAAAGGAAATGGATATCCCGGTCTTCCATGATGACCAGCACGGTACAGCCGTTGTCGTCGCCGCCGCCCTGATCAATGCTCTGCGGGTCGTCGGCAAAAAGATGGAAGACATCAAGGTTGTCCTGAACGGTCCGGGCGCTGCCGGTACAGCCATTATCAAGATGATGCTGAACCTTGGGGTCAGGGATATCATCGCCGTCGATGAATTCGGCATCCTCTACAAGACCCGGGAACAGGGTATCAAGGACCACAAAAAGGACCTGTGCGAAATCACAAACCTGTCCGACAAGCGGGGTGGTCTGAAGGAAGCGCTGGAAGGTGCTGACGTCTTCGTCGGTGTCTCTGTCCCGAACGTCCTGAAGCCGGAGTACGTTCCTCTCATGGCCAAAGATCCGATCGTCTTCGCCATGGCCAATCCGGTGCCGGAAATCATGTATGACGTTGCCAAGGAAGCAGGCGTTGCCGTCATGGGTACCGGCCGCAGTGACATGCCGAACCAGATCAACAACGTTCTGGCCTTCCCGGGCATCTTCCGCGGCGCGCTTGACTGCGGTGCCAGAGACATCAACTATGACATGAAGATCGCGGCAGCATATGCCATCGCCGGCCTGATCTCAGATGAAGAGCGCAACAGCGAGAACATCATCCCGTCACTGTTTGATGAAAGAGTCGCTCCGGCTGTAGCCAAGGCAGTTGCCGAAGCTGCTGTCAAGAGCGGCGCTGTCCGGAAGTAATCTTTATTTCAACCTGTAAAGGGACAGGCAATGCCTGTCCCTTTTTTGCATATAAAAACCCTCCTGTCTTCATATCTTCAGTCGGGTTCTTATGATCTCTGTTAACCTGTTTTTCCGGAAATGCAATTCCCGGAGCCGTTATTCGGTCCGCAGGGCGGTCACCGGATCGCTCTTGGCTGCCTTGCGGGACGGGATCAGGCCGCCGATCATGGTCAGTACCGTGCTGAGCAGGACCAGCGTCACGGCTCCGGTCAGCGGCAGTCTTGCCACGATGTTCGCATCCGTGAAGTGACGGATGATCATATTGCCCGGGATCAGCAGCAGCAGGCTTGTGCCGATGCCGATGAGGCCGGCCAGCAGGCCGATAATGAACGTTTCCGCGTTGAATACGGAAGAAATATTCCGCTTCGAGGCACCGATGGCCCGCAGGATGCCGATTTCCTTCTTGCGCTCCAGCACGCTGATATAAGTGATAACCCCGATCATGATTGAGGAAACCACCAGGGAGATGGCCACAAACGCAATGAGCATCGCGCTGATCGCGTTGATGATATCCGTGACCGAGGACATGAGCAGGCCGACTGTATCCGTATAGGTGATGACCTTGCTTTCATCCTCGATTTCCATGCGTTCATTATAGCTGTCCAGGATTTCAATGATCTTCTGCTTGGCTTCAAAGTCCTTCGGATAGATGATGATCGAGAACGGGCGGCGTTCATCGGCGTAGCCCAGCAGCTTCAGGTTACCGTCATAGGAGGAAACGGTCCGGGACATGAGCGAGGCCATCAGCTCGGACAGTTCGGTTTCCGTCATATTCATGGAAATCGCATTGGCAAACGCTTCCGGATGGATGCTGAAAGCCTGGTTCATTCCTTCTGCCATCTGACTCATGGCAGTGGTCATGGCATTGGCGATCTTGTTGCCGATCTGATTCATGATGGAATTCATCATATCCGCCATGGAACCGGACATGGATTCGGCCATATCGGCAAATATGCTGCCCATGGCTGCCTGCAGCTGCTTCTCAAGTTCTTCCGTGTTGACACTGGCCTCAATGCCGGCCATGAGGACTTTCTTTCCTTCATCGCTCTGCAGGTATTCCTGGAACGATTTCACGATCTTTTCGGGATTCGGCTTTTCTTCGTTCTCATCCGCGTAGTCCTGATAGCCCTGCGCGATGTCTGCCGCGATTTTCTGCATCTGTTCCGGGGTGATCTCCACATCCGCGGTGATTTCCGTAAAGGTGGCCATTGCCCGGGAAATACCGGCCTGCCCCTGCTCGCTCTGCAGATACAGCGGCAGGTTGTTCTGGAAGTCTTCCGGATCCAGTCCGTTGGCGATTACGAATTCCGGATAGCCGGACATGACATCCGTGACCACCTGCTGGATCTGCTCCGGGGTGATGTCCATGATCCCGCTTTCGTTGAGCAGCTCTGTCAGGTCCCGGGTCAGCAGGGCGCTGCCTTCCGGTGTCCCCAGGTATTCCCGTACGGATTCCCCGAGCTTGGACGCGTCTGTTTCCGGGTCATCGCCCCGGTATTCTTCATACCCGGCCATGACATTCCGGAACATCTTCATCAGATTCTGCGTATTCACATCGATATTGATGTTGCTTAACGCGGCCCCGATGTCCACCTGGGAAAGATCCGGATTCAGGGAAGAGAAATCCATGCCGGACAGATCAATGCCGCTCATGTCCATATTTGTAAAGGCAGACGTGTCAACAGTCAGCTTGCTGGCATCAAAAGAGAACACCTTGGCCAGTTCCGACTCATTGACGGTAAACAGGGTGCTGAGGTCCATGGCCGGATCATCTGACTGTTCGTTGAACGGCCGGCCGGTAAAGACATCCACGTTTGTGTTGCCCAGCTGCAGCCGGGTGATTTCATGGCTGCGGGAAGAACTCATGACATGTCTTGTCAGTCCCTCGGGATACCAGATACCCGGCATCAGCATGCTTGAATCTGCGTTTTCCTTCAGTGACACAACCCCGGAGATAACCAGATCCTCGCCGTTTGATACCAGGTTATACATATATTTCCGGTCATCCGTCTTGTCGGTCCAGACATTGTACTGCGCATCATACAGATAGCAGTCAGCACTGTCGATCCGCTTGAAGGCAATCCCGACAAAGTCCTCATACTTATATGTGCCCAGCGGGGTGGTCAGTTCTTCCACATCTTCCCCGGCCGAGAAGCTGTCCACCATCCGGTCCAGTTCCGAACTGTCCTTCAGACCCATGGTATACAGCAGAAGGTCCGTGATCCGGCCGGACTGGGAGATGACCAGCACACACTCATTGTCATTTTCCGGCCAGTGCCCGGCCTTGACTTCATAGGAATCCAGATAGAGACTTGTATCCCTGGGCAGCGGGTTGAAGACATCCGTGCTGAACGCCGAGGACATAAAGAACGATGATGATCCGCCGAAGCCGAGCGCCGCAAAGGACCTGTCCGGATTCACCTGGCGGATACTGTCTCCCTCCATGCGGTAGATCAGCGGGGTGACATTGTACTTGTATTCAATGGTTTTGGCATGGTCATAGATATGGCTGTCAGGTCCTTCAAAGTAATCCCTGAGGGATGCCAGGTCATTCGAGCTGACCCGGGAGAACATGTTCGCCACGACCCGCCGTTCCTTGACTTCAGCTGTCTTGTATTCTTCCGTTACTTCCGGCAGTTCAATGAACGATGACAGGGAGATGCTGCTGTTCTGTATTTCCAGCGGATATTCCAGCAGGGTTTCCTCTTCGATATCCTTGATATACTGATTGACCCCGGCCGACAGCGACATGATCAGGGCAATGCCGATGATGCCGATGGAACCGGCCGCCGCAACCAGGATGGTGCGGGCCAGCTTGGTGCGCAGGTTGTTGAAGCTCAGCGACAGCGCGGTCAGATAGGACATCGAGGCCCGTCCCATGTTCTTGTGCACCGGCGGGGTGGTGTCCAGTTCGGCTTCCGCCACCGGATCCGTATCACTGATGATCCGGCCGTCCCGCAGCTGTACGGTGCGGGTCGCGTACTGTTCGGCCAGCTCGGGGTTATGGGTAACCATGACAACCAGGCGGTCATTCGCCACTTCCTTGAGCAGCTCCATGACCTGCACCGATGTTGCCGTATCCAGCGCCCCGGTCGGTTCATCGGCCAGCAGGATATCCGGGTCGTTGACCAGCGCCCGGGCAATCGCGACTCTCTGCATCTGGCCGCCGGACATCTGGTTCGGTTTCTTGTGCAGCTGGTCCCCCAGGCCGACCTTGCGCAGGGCTTCCGCCGCCCGCTGCCG
>JAFOIT010000044.1 GCA_017420585.1 Solobacterium sp. | reverse complement strand
CAGTTCCAGCAGGGTGATGACATCCTGCCCGGTCCGGTAGGACTGCTGGGCCGCTAGCAGCCGGTCGGCCATCCGCAGCAGCACCTCGGCCGGTACTTTTCCGCTGAGGTCGGCAGCCTGGGCCGCCGTCAGGGTGCGCAGCAGGGCTTCTTTCTTCGTATAGCGCCAGATAACGCCGTCCTTCAGCACCGCCGCCAGGTCTTCGGTCAGTTTCCGCAGGTCCAGGCCGCCCTGCTCGTATTTCTGCAGGCGGGTCAGGACCCCGGCCATGTTCCGGGAGAAGATATCTTCCAGCAGGCCCAGTTTCTGATCGGCTGTCGCCAGGCCGTAGACCCGGTTGATGCCTTCCTCGGTAATTTCACCGCCGGCATAGGATGATACCTGTTCCAGGATGCTCAGGGCATCACGCATGCCGCCGTCAGCCAGTTCGGCAATTTTGCGGGCCGCACCTTCTTCCAGCGAGAAGCCTTCGTTGCCGGCAATGTACAGCAGGTGTTCCTTGATCTGTTCGGCCGCCACCCGGGTGAAGTCAAACCGCTGGCAGCGCGAGATGATCGTGTTGATCAGTTTCTGCGGGTCGGTCGTGGCCAGGATGAAGATGACGTGCTCCGGCGGCTCTTCCAGAGTCTTCAGCAGGGCACTGGCCGCTGACGAGGACAGCTGGTGCACCTCGTCGATGATATAGACCTTGTGATGCGACATCATCGGCGCCAGCCGGGCCCGTTCGATCAGGTCACGGATATCTTCCACATGCGTTTCATTGGCCGCGTTGATCTCGATAATATCAGGGTGCGTGCCGGCCGCGGCCGCCAGGCAGCTCGGGCAGGTTCCGCACGGTTTCCTGTCGGGATTTTCGCACAGCACAGCCCTCGCCAGGAGCCGGGCCATGGTTGTCTTGCCGGTTCCGCGGGGCCCGCAGAAAAGGTAGGCGTGGCCGACATTGCCCGCCTTCACCGCGTTGCGGATGGAACGGACAACATATTCCTGGCCCACGACTTCATCAAAGTCCCGGGAACGATATTTCTGGTATAAAGCGGTTCGGCTCATGACGAAAACTCCTTCGTTTCCTTATTATAACAAAAACCTGCATGTTATTGCAGGTCTGCGGTGGTTTTCTGCTGTTTTTTCATCGCCCGTTTGGCGCGGAAAAAGTCCTGCAGAATGGCCGCGCATTCACTCTGGAGAAGGCCGCTGCGGATCTCTTTCGGGTACGTCCCGATATGGCGGATCTCCTTGACGCGGATCAGGCTTTCCGTGGCCCCGCCCTTGGGATCCGGCGTCCCGTAGCAGAGGGTGCGGATGCGGGCCAGGCTGATCACCCCGGTGCACATCATGCACGGTTCCAGGGTCACGTACAGGTCACAGTCAGACAGGCACCAGGTTCCCAGCTTCCGGCTGGCTTTCTGAATGGCCAGCATCTCCGCGTGGGCCATTGCCTGGTTGTTGTGTTCCCGCATGTTGTGGGCTCGGGCAATGATCTGTCCGTCCCTGACAACGACCGCGCCGACCGGCACCTCATCAATTTTCCGGGCTTTTTCCGCTTCTTTGAGCGCCGCCCGCATGTATTTCTCTTCTGTATTCATGGCATAAAAAACGGCACACGCAAGCAGAGGTTTGTATGGCTGCTTCCTTCCGGACCTGACCAGGTTGTATACATGCTTGCTGTACCGCCGTTATTATAACTGAATTCTTTTCTTTGTACAACAGCCGCAATTGTTTCACGTGAAACAAAAGGAGGCGGATTTCTCCGTCTCCTTTGTCTGAAATATCGAACTGATTACAGAGCGTTCTTCTTTTCCTTAACCGGAACCAGAACTTCCTGACCGCCCATGTACGGACGCAGCGGTTCAGCGATCTTGACTGTGCCGTCAGCCTGTACATTGTTCTCGAGGTAGGCAATCAGGGCCCGCGGTGTAGCGACGACAGTGTTGTTCAGTGTGTGCGCGAAATAGTTGCCGTTTTCACCCTTGATGCGGATGCCCAGGCGTCTTGCCTGCGCGTCACCGAGGTTGGAGCAGCTGCCGACTTCGAAGTACTTCTTCTGACGCGGGCTCCAGGCCTCAACGTCACAGCTCTTGACCTTCAGGTCAGCCAGGTCACCGGAGCAGCATTCAAGCTGGCGGACCGGGATATCCAGGCTGCGGAAGAACTTGACGGATGTCTGCCACAGCTTGTCATAGTACTTCGGGGAATCTTCCGGCTCGCAGATGATAACCATTTCCTGCTTCTCGAACTGGTGGACACGGTATGTACCGCGCTCTTCGATGCCGTGCGCACCGACTTCCTTACGGAAGCACGGGCTGTAGGAAGTCAGCTCATACGGCAGGGCTTCCTTCTTGACTGTCCGGTTGATAAACCGGCCGATCATGGAGTGCTCGGATGTACCGATCAGATACAGGTCTTCGCCCTCGATCTTGTACATCATGTTTTCCATTTCCTTGAAGCTCATGACACCCTTTACGACTTCGCCGTGGATCATGAACGGCGGCACGAAGTATGTGAAGCCTTCGTTGATCATGAAGTCACGGGCATAGGACAGGATGGAGGAGTGCAGCCTGGCAACATCACCGCTCAGGAAGTAGAAACCGTTGCCGGATGTGTTGCGGGCGCTGTCCAGATCGATGCCGTCCAGGCTTTCCATGATGTCAACATGGTACGGAACTTCCCATTCCGGGACAACCGGATCACCGAACTTCTGGATTTCGACGTTTTCCGTGTCGTCACGGCCGATCGGAACAGTCGGGTCGATGATGTTCGGGATGACCATCATGCGGTTCTTGATTTCTTCTTCGAGTTCAGCTTCCTTGGCTTCCAGGGCTTCCAGTTCAGCACCATATTCCTGAACCTTTGCCTTGACCTTCTCGGCTTCTTCCTTCAGGCCTTTGCCCATCAGTCCGCCGATTTCCTTGGAGAGCTTGTTGCGTTCGCCTCTCAGGGCGTCTGCTCTTGTCTTGGCTTCGCGGAATGCCTGGTCGAACTTCGCCACTTCATCAACGAGGACCAGCTTTTCGTCCTGGAACTTCTTTCTGATGTTTTCTTTGACGAGTTCAGGGTTTTCTCTAATCAGTTTAATGTCAATCATTTCAATTTCCCTCCTGGATATAAAAACACCGTCACTGCAGTCAGGGACGATGTGATTTTCGCGGTGCCACCCTATTTGCCTGATTGTTTCACGTGAAACAATCAAACCACTTCATTATGCGGATAACGGCCGCGGCCGGAAATGGTTGGTTTCACTCAGGGATGGATTTCCTTCTGTTTTGCGGCAGCTTTCATCACCCGCTGCCTTTCTGCGACTGCGCTACAAAAGTACTTGTTCCCGTCAACGAGATACCTTTATTATTGCCACATCCCGGACGTTTGTCAAGGCGTACGGGCTATGCTAGAATGGGCGGGAAAGAAGGGATGAAACTTGAAAAAAACCCTTATGGCCTGCCTGCTTCCGCTGTTTCTGCTGACCGGCTGCACAAACCGGCACGATCCGGCCGAAGACACCTCGAACGGCCCGGTCACGACCCCGGATGAACTCACCGATGCTGAAAAGGAACTGCTGATGATCCAGGGCTGCATCGAAGATTACAATACCGGCCGCATTGCCGAGCGGGAAGAGTACTACCAGATGGTGATCCCGCCCATGCCGCTGGAACTGGAACAGCTGCCGGAAGTCAATTCGCTCAATGATCTGAAAACCGAGACCATTGACAGCGCGCAGTCCAATATCACCTATGCCGGATCCATCCGCGCCGGTGAGCGGTATGATGTCCTTTTCATCATTTATAAACCGACGGTCAACGGCTTCTGGCTGCATGGCAACATTGAATTCCGCGTCAATCCGGATGACATCACGGTCAATGACCCGCAGTTCGCGGACAGCCGCGCTGCCCTGGCCCCGCTGCTGAACGGCGCTGATGACATTCTCAACCGCCTGTACGGCATCGATGTTGCCTTTGACGAAACCACCGAAGACGAAAACGGCTACTGCCTGTGCACCGACAGCGCTTATCCGACCATTGACAGCCTGAAAGCCGCGGCCGAGCGCATCTATACAAAGGAATTCCTTGAAACCGCTTACTATCCTTCGGCTTTTGAAGGCGAATTCCCGGTATATAAAGAAGAGGACGGGCGGCTGTATATGCTGCCGAGTGAACTGGTGCGCCGGGAAGGGCTGACCTATCATCCGGAATACATGATCGCGGCCGCCGAAGAGGGCGATGAGCTCCGGATCGACCTGCTGGCCTCGGAATACGGTGAACTGCAGCCGGTGGTGTACCGCCTCATCCTGCAGAAAACCGAAGACGGCTACCGGCTCCCCGCCGCGCTCTGACCTCTGCCGTACACTTCCCGGAATCTGTGATATACTGTAAAAAATGGGACATCAGCTGTCCGGGAGAGTGATCATGCCAGATAATGAGAGCACTTACGAGCACAAGCTCCGCTATAATAACGCGTACAACCGGGTCAAATACCGCTCATTCTCCGTCCGCTTTGACAAGGAAAAGGAGAAACATATCATCAGCTGGCTGGAAAACCAGCCAAGCCTAAAAACCTACGTTCTGGGCCTGATCGAAGCCGACATGGCAGCCACAAAGAAACGCAGATAACAAAAAAGGGATACAGCTCCTGCCGTATCCCTTTCATTTTGTCCCGGGAGATGCTCAGTCGCCCTGGTGTACAACCACCTGCGGGAACGGGATCTCCACACCGTAATCATCAAACAGCACTTTGACATCCCGGTTCAGCTGCCGCTGGGCCCGGAAGACATTCTCTTCGTTCACCCATGCGACAATGCGCAGTTCCACACCGCTGTTGCCCAGTTCCTGCACACCCAGCAGATATGGCGCTTCCAGGTACAGATCCTTGTGGGGTTCATACATTTCCGGCAGTTTCTCAGCCAGCAGCCGCTCCAGCTGCCGCAGATCCGTGCCGTAGGAAACCGAGACCGTGCATATGGCCATGGAACGGTTCCGGGAACGGTTCTGGAAATTGCGGATATCCGAGTTGTTGACAACTTTCAGGTTGCCGCCGGCATCTTCCAGCGTGGTTGTGCGCACGCCGATGCTGCGGACAATACCGCGGAAGTCATCCAGAATGATGATATCGCCGATTTCATACTGCCGCTCAAAGATGATGAACATGCCGGTGATGATGTCTTCAATCAGGCTCTGGGCCCCGAAGCCGATGATCAGGCCGATAATTCCCGCTCCGGCCAGCACCGCCGTGGTGTTGACCCCGAGGATGCTCAGGCCCCAGATAAAGGCGGCGATCACGGCCAGGTACCGGAACATGCCGGTCAACAGGAGGCCGATGGTCGCGGCATGATCATCCCGGTTTGAGTAGATCTGCAGGAGGATCTTGATGATCGTAAAGATCAGCCAGACAACCGCCAGGGCCAGGATCAATGTCGCAAAATGCGCCAGGGTGATCTTGCCGCTGCGTTCAATCAGGAAATGCTCTGCCCGCAGATCCTGGATCTTCGCTGCTGTCTCTGGCGAGAAGGGCAGCCACTGCGGATGTGTCAGTGCTACGATCAGCAGGATGGAAATAATAATGCCGATGATGTTTGCCATATGTATGTACCCCCTTATAAGCTGTACTATTCTACGGTTTTATCAATATTTACAACGGATATCCAGTAAATTGGTCCGGTCTGTTCGTAAAGCATGAGCCTGCCGTTTACCCGGGCCGGACGGGTGACGTCACCCGGATTCAGGGACATCTGCAGACGGTTGGTGCCGGGGAACCGCATCAGCCATACCTGGCCGCTGCTGCTGCCGGTCGCCTCGTTGCCGTTCACCATGACCGGCGTGGTGTAGTATCCCGGCTTGACGTTGTCTGTTTCGACGTTTGTTTCATCGATGAGGACTTCGACCACCAGGAACCCGCCGCTGTCAATATCAACCCCGCCCGTCCCGAAGTTCGGACTCAGGGATGCGAAATTCTCTGTATGAATCGTAACCGGTCCGATTTCAGACGATCCTGTCGTTCCGTCCGGATACGTGTAATCGAGGACAATCTTGATGTTGTATACGGCCCCGTCCTGATAAGCCAGGTGGCCCTGGACTTCCGCGTAATCCCCGTCTGTATATTCGAAGTCGGAGCCCTGCGTGATGGTCCTGCCGGTGCCGGCAGTG
>JAFOIT010000043.1 GCA_017420585.1 Solobacterium sp. | reverse complement strand
TTGTAGCCCTTGACCACGGTGATTTCCGTCGCGTCAGGCACGACATTGGCATGCACGTATTCGCCGTGGAACCGTTCCTGGTGCAGGTCCCAGTAATACAGCATCAGATCCTGCTGGATCGGGTTCTGCCTTCTTTCCGGCTGGATGCAGTCCGCATAGAGATCGTAGTTTTTCTCCTTGATGGCCTGGCGGAAGATTTCCACCAGGTGTTCCGGGGTGACATCTTCCGGCACACTCTTTTCGGTATACCAGCCTTCCTTGATGGCGGCGACTTCCTCTTCCCCGACAAAGCGGCCGCTGTTTTCCTTTTCGGCATCATACAGGCCCAGCACATGGCCCGGTACATACAGGGCCACCGGTTCCACCACCGGGGCATAGACCGGCGCGCCGATCTTGGTTTCCCCGGCTTCCGGGATTTCCATGGTGATGTCGCTGATCCTGCCCAGCAGGGTCCATTTGTCCACTTCCATCATCGTGCTGTCCACCAGCCGGCGGTAGCGCTTGACCGCTTCATAGGGTCCCAGCCACTTCCGGGTATCGATCTTGATGAAATACATGCCCGAGGAACGCTTGCCCATATAGACATATTCACCGGTTACCCCCATGAACTGGTTGGCCGGATAGCGCACTTCATCGAGAATGACATATTTGTCGGTCAGGTCGCTCAGGCGGACCTCGGTGACATCCGGGGCCGGGAAGACCTTCTCCAGCAGCTTGTCGCTGTATTCGGCGGCCAGTTTTGCCCAGGCCTCCTCGCTCTTGCGGGCATACATATTCCGCAGATTCTCTTCATTGACCAGATACTGCAGCATGTCCGGGGTAATGTCGATGAAATTGCCGGAAGCGCCCATGATGCACTTCCTGGCCCGTTCAAAAAGCCCCTGCACCCGCGGGTCCTGCGGGGCGAATTCATTCAGGATCATGATCCGGGACAGGGCGTCTTCCTTGGAACGGAAGTTGCCGGTGCCCCCGGCGGCGCGTTCGACTTCTTTCTCGAACTCTTTCAGATAAACCTCGGCCTGCTGGATCCGCATGGTGAGGTTGGTCTGATTGACGGAAAATGTTGTTTTATCGACCATGAGCTGTCACTCCTTTCCGGTAGATGGGATGATTATCGTAAGTATTGTTCTGCTGATTCTATTATATAAAATCCGGGTAATTTCCATAAAGAGGAATACGGAATATGTGACAGAACCTGCATATTCTGTCAAATTAACTGCCGATGACCATACCCGGCAAAACATGGAAACAAAAAAAGCATATGCGGTGCATATGCTTTGTGTTTCTTTACAGGTCGTCGCGGCCCGTGGAGCTGTTGGTGATGCCCGTTCCGCCGGTGCCGGAGGAGATGGTGTAGCCATAGCCGGCTTCCAGCGTGAAGGTCTCACTGCCGCCGAATTTGCACTTCCAGTAGCGGCCCTCATCCCCGAAGAGGTCTTCGGTGCCGAACCAGGTATCGCCGTAGCCTTTGTTCATGCGGTAGGTGCCGGCCGGCAGCCAGAAGGTGGCGGTGGCATCCTCGGCGATGAAGACCGATGCGACGAGGTCATCACCGATGTACAGCTTGACGAAGGAATTCTTATAGCCGGAGTTGTCGATGCTCAGCTGCACGGCATTGTTGGGGTAGGCCGGGTTGCGGTAGACAACCCCGGTGGCCGGCGGGGCCTGGATGCACATGTCAGCCCGCTCATACAGGTCCGGCAGGTCATCGTAGTCCGTGTCCTGGATGCTGCGGTAGAGCTTCCAGGCATCATAGAACTTGCCTTCGGCATAGAGCGCTTCCGCCTCGTTGAACGTGATGTGCGTGTTGCACGCGGTCATCATCGTCTTGGCTTCTCGGTAGTTGCCGGCGACGAGCGGTCCGAGCAGTTCCTTGGCGGCTTCCCAGTCCTGCGCTTTCATCAGGTCGGCAGCCGTGTAGTACTTGTTGGCCCGGCGGCAGGCGGCAGCCTGTTCCTGGGCTTTTTCATCATCAATGGCCTCATAAGCCTTGGCCGCCTTGTCCCAGGCAGCGGCATCCGTGCCGGCTTTGGCTTCCAGTTCTTCCGCTTCGATCCAGCTGATGGTCTTGGCGTGCAGGTCGGCGGCGTCCTTGTAGGAACCGAGCTTCTCATACAGGGCGGCAGCTTCTTCGTACTGTCCGGCCGCGTAGTATTCCGCTGCCTGTTCATAGTTTTTCTTGTGGTTGGCGGAAATGGTATAGAAGATGCCGGCACCGGCAAGGCACAGGGCCAGGACAGCAATCAGGATCTTCTTCGTATTGTTCTTTTTCTCCGGGGCAGCCTTGACCGGTTCCGCGGGCTTCGGCGCTTCCGCCGGGGTTTCCGTCGCCGGTTCCGGGACCGGCTCAGCCGCAGGTTCTTCCGGTTTGGGTTCTTCCGCGGCCGGTGCTTCCGCCGGTGCCTCTGTTGTCGGTTCTGGTTCTGTCGCCGGCTCTTCTGCCGCCGGTGCCGCTTCCGGTTCCTCTGACGGCACTTCCGGCGCTGTTTCCGGTGCCGGTTCTTCTGCCGGTATTTCCTTTGCCGGTTCTTCTGCCGCGGCCGGCATCTCAGCCAGTTTCGCTTCCAGGGCGCTGATTATACTGTCCACATGCTGGGTGCCGAACACCTTGCCGGCGTCATTGACCAGGACCTGGAAGGTGCCGTACTTCGTGTTGTGGACGACATTGGGTCCCATCTGGAAGTTGCCCGGCCCGACCAGGGCGTCGGCTTCATCTTCCGTCATGCCCGGTTTCAGGGCTTTCAGGCCGGCCAGCAGGGTTTCCATGGAGCGCCGTTCAGCCGCATCCCGCTTGTCCGCCAGTTGTTCTTCCGGGACGCCGAGTTTCTCGAGGCTCGCCGTCAGGGCTTTGACGACCGCCGGGTCGCCTTCGGTATCCAGGGCGGCAGTCAGCGTGTCAATGGCTTCCGGGGTGCCGATCTTTTCCAGACCCCGCACAACATTGACCTTCTCATAGCCTGCCAGGGCAGTGTCAGCCAGCGCGTCTTTCAGCGTGTCAAATGCGGCCAGGCTGCCGGTCGCCGCCAGGGCCCGCAGGAAGAAGCCCCGTTTCGGGCTGTCCGTCAGCTTTTCCGTAATGGCCGGCACGGCATCGTCACCGAATGTGCCGAGCGCATCGATCGCGGCTGAAGCAGCCGAGAAGTCCTTGCCGTCTTCGTACCGGTCAATGATGTCCAGCAGCGGCGCGAGGGCATCCATGCAGTGCAGGTTTCCCAGTACTTTGGCCGCGCACTCCACCGGGTAGCTCTTTGCGTCATTCAGGGCATCCAGGAAGACCTGCGGGTCAATGGCCAGGTCAGCGTGATCCTTCGCCAGGGCGCCGAGCGCGGTCAGGGCCCGGCCCCGGACATTCCAGGCCGGGTCGTTCTTTGCGGCCGTGACCAGGGCTTTGACAGCCTCATCGGACGGTACTGCCCCGAGCGCGTCAGCCGCAGCCCCGCGTTTATTGTTTGCCGCGAATTCATCTGTTATGTTATCGGTTAAAATACGGATGTTTTCAAGCAGTTTCTCATTATCCGGCATGGTACAATTCTCCTTTGTCGAAATTTACTTAACTCTATTTTAATAATGAAATTTGAAAAATAACAGTGCATATAAACATTGTTTTATCCAGACGCATCATTGCCTGCCGGGCTGATCGGGGGTTTATAATAAAACTGCACAGGAGGAACATATGCAGCAGATCAAATGTCCGCACTGCGGGGAAGTATTTACCATAGATGAATCAAACTATAATTCGATTGTCAGCCAGATCCGGGATCATACGTTCAACGAGGAACTGAAGCGCCGCCAGCAGGAACTTGAGGCCGCCCTGCAGGCCAGGATCGACCTGGTCAGGGAACAGGTAACCAACGAGGCCCGGCAGAAGCTCGATGCCGGCCAGGCGGAAATCAATACGCTGAAACAGCAGCTGGAAAGCGCCCGGGCCGAAAAGGAAAGCGCCCTGAAGGAAAACAGCGCCAACAGTGCCCGGGAACTGGCGGAGCAGCTCGCCGTCCGGGAGAGGGAGATTGCCGGGCTCGGCACAAAGATCAGCCTGCTGGAGGAAAAACTTTCCCACGCGGAAACGGAAAAGGCCACAGCGGTCCGGGAAACCGCCGCGCAGAAGGAAAAGGAATCGGCCGACCTGATCGGGGAACTGAACCGGCAGATCGGGGAACTGAAAGCGGAGGTTACCCTGACCGAGGAAAAGGGGAGGACCATCCTGGCCGGGGAAGTGGAAAAGAAGAATGCCGAACTGGCCGTGCTGCAGAATACCCTGGCCGCCCGCGAACAGGAAAAACAGCTCAGCATTGACAAGGCCATCGCCGAGATCACGGCCAAGAAGAACACGGAAATCCAGAATTACCTGGTGCAGATCGAAGCCCAGAAAAACGAGGCCAAGCTGCGGGAAGACACCCTGCGCAGCGGCTTTGCGGAAAGCCTGGCAGCCAAGGACAAGGAAATCGCGGCCCAGAAGGAACTCGTGGAGCAGTACAAGGACTTCAAGGCAAGGCTGTCCACCAAGATGGTCGGCGAGACCCTGGAGCAGCACTGCAGCTATGAGTTCAACCGGTACCGCATGGGCATGTTCCCGAAGGCGCAGTTCGACAAGGACAACGATGCCCGCACCGGCTCCAAGGGTGACTTCATCTTCCGGGACTATGACGAAGAAGGAACGGAAATCGTCTCCATCATGTTCGAGATGAAGAACGAGAATGAAACCACCGCAACCAAGCACCGCAACGAGGACTTCCTGAAGGAACTGGACAAGGACCGCAATGAGAAGGGGTGTGAGTATGCCATCCTGGTATCAATGCTGGAGATGGACAACGAGCTCTACAACGGCGGCATCGTCGACGTTTCGTACCGCTACCCAAAGATGTATGTGATCCGGCCGCAGTTCTTCATTCCGATCATCACGCTGCTGCGCAATGCGAATCTGAACGCGCTGGATTACAAGCGGCAGCTCATCGTGGCCCAGAACAACAACCTGGACATCACGCACTTCGAGGAAAACATGCAGAAATTCAAGGATGGCTTCGGGCGGAATTTCGAGCTGGCCTCCAGAAAGTTCCAGACCGCGATTGAAGAAATCGACAAGACGATTGACCACCTGCAGAAGACCAAGGACGCCCTGCTGTCGAGTGACCGCAACCTGCGCCTGGCCAATGACAAGGCCCAGGATCTTTCCATCAAGAAACTGACCAGAAACGCGCCTTCCGTGGCAGCCCAGTTCGCCGCCCTGAAGGACGAGGACAAGGAATAACAATTCCCGGGGAGGAATACCTGTATGACAGAAAACAATGTCAGCCTGCCGAATCAGAAGGAAGAAGACCTGCTGGGCCGGGTCCCGTTTGCCAGCCAGCTGGCGGCCGCCATCCTGAACGCGAAGACACCGGGTGCCTTTACCATCGGCATCTGCGGCGGCCATGGCTCCGGGAAGTCCTCCATGCTGAAAATGATTGCCGCGAAGGTCGCGGAGGCCATGCCTGAACAGCGGGACGGGACCGGTGTGGTCATGCGCTTCCGGCCGTGGAATGCCGGCAATTTCGAACAGATGACCTCGGCTTTCTTTGCCCAGTTGTCTGAGCATATCAGCACCAGCACGGAGGATGAGGAACTGCTCCGCATCGGTCAGAAGATGGAACGGTATTCATCCGGTTTATCCATGCTGAAGCTTGTCCCGGGCATCAATCCGGGGGTGCAGATCGTCTCCGGCGCCCTGCACCAGGCCGGCACCTCCCTGCAGGGAACTGCCAATGCCAATATCCGGGATCTGCAGCGGCAGAAAGAGGAAATCATTGCGGCCCTGCGCAAACAGACCTGCCGGATCGTCGTGGTAATCGATGATGTGGACCGGATGATGAAGGACCAGGTGCAGCACCTGTTCCGGATGCTGGATACCCTGGAAGACCTGCCGGCCACGGTGTTCCTGCTGGCTTTTGACCGGGAAGCGCTGGTAAAAATGCTCGATACCGCCAGGGAGGGCAGCGGCAGGGAGCGCCTGGATAATGCTATCCAGGTCATGTTTGACCTGCCGCCGGTGACGGCCGGACAGCTGCAGGAAGTCATGCACCACCACATCAGCAGGATGCTTGCCGGTTATCCGGATATTCGTGTTGACCAGGAAGAATGGGCAAGGATCTATCCGGCCGGCATTGCCCCGTATCTGGAAAGCGTGCATGATGTCAACCGGATTATCAGTGCTTTGACCCTGAAGAGTGCCTTGAGCCAGCCGGAAACGGACTTTACCGTGCTGGCGGTGCTGACGGTGCTGCAGATGAAAGAGCCCGATGTATTTGCCTGGCTGGTCCGCAACCGCACCCTGCTGCAGGAAGCGGGGGAGGGCCTGCCGGCGGAACTGGTCCGGGAACTGCCGGAACTTGCATGTCATGAAGCAGAAACAGTGGCGAAAACCCTGCGGCTGATCATGGGTGAACTGAAGGAAAATTATGATCTGTATATGCTGCTGGTGCCGGCGGAAGCGGGCATGAACCGGGTTGATGTCGAAGCAATTATGCAGACCAATGACCCGCAGCATATCGCCCGGGTGCTCAAGGACCTGCCCAGGCAGAAGAAAGCGCAGTTCCTGCTGGAAGTACGCCGGAACCTGGCCGCCTGCACACCGGAACAGAAAGCCGCACTGCTGGCCGGCATCCTGCAGGCCGCGGAAGAAATCGTGCCGCGCGCTGAGCCTGAGGGTATTTCGTTAAGTCCGTACCGCAACGCGGTCCTGGCTGTCAGGGAACTGCTGGCAGAGAACGGCGGAGGAAAGGACAGCCTGGCCCGGCTGCTGGCGGACAGCACGCCGGAAAGCATGATCCTGCTGGCGGAGCCGCTGGCAGAAATACCTGAGCTGAAAGAAGCCGTGACTAAGCGGCTCGGCACATTGTCGGCTGAACGTCCGTACGGCCTGCTGGAGACCCCGCATGCCGAGGTGCTGTGCCTGCTCTGGAAACAGCTGGATCCGGATGGCTTTGAGGAGCATCTGCAGCAGGTGCTGAAAGATCCGGAGCGCTTCTGCCGGTTTGTGCGCCTGTTTATCCGGCGGCCGTCGGATGAGCGGGTCATCTACTGGCGGGTCAATGAGAACTACCGGGTCTTTGTCAGCGATGAATTCATGGCGGCCCGGATCGAAGAGATCCGCAATGATCCGTCGTTCGGGGATCTCGAGCCGGCCGTGCAGGAAGACCTTGCGGCTTTCTCACTGCAGCAGGAAGAAGAGAAGAAGATTGACATCACCGTGGGCATGGTGGAAACAAGGCTCCTGGCCTGGGGCATCCAGCGCCAGACAAACAAACTTTCCGGCCGCTACGCATCCGAAAAGTAACGGAAAGAATCAGCCGCAGACATGCGGCTTTTTCTTTTGGGCCTTTATGGTGCCTGTAACAAGTAAAACAGATATAATGACGGCGGAGATGTAATGCGTATGAGTATTGTAATGATTATCCTGTGTATCCTGCTGGTCCTGCTGGCTGTGATCCTGTTCCGGACGATGCAGTTCAAGCCGATCCCGCAGCCGGATGTGGCGGACCTGCCGGCCGAGATCGATGAGGAGAGGGCTGTGGAGAACCTGCAGAAACTCGTGCAGTGCGCCACGGTATCCTACTATGACCGCACGAAGGAAGACGAGGCCGAATTCGCAAAGCTGCTGGACCTGGTGCCGCAGCTCTACCCGCATGTGGTTTCAGCGTGCGAAAAGATCGATGTGTACCACCGGGCCCTGCTGTACCGCTGGCCGGGCAAAGACAGCAGTGAGGCAACCGTGCTCATGGCCCACTTTGATGTCGTGCCGGTGGAGCGGGACAAGTGGCAGAAGGATCCCTTTGCCGGCATCATCGAGGACGGGGTGCTGTGGGGCCGGGGAACCCTGGATACCAAGTCCACGTTCAACGGCATCCTGATGGCGGCGGATACCCTGCTGGCTGAGGGCTTTGTCCCGGAACATGATATTTACATGGCGTTCTCGGGCGGTGAGGAAACCAACGGCGAGGGAGCCGTGAAAATCGTGGAGTACCTGCAGGAACATGACGTGAAGCTGAGCATGGTGCTGGATGAAGGCGGGGCCGTGGTGGAAGATGTCTTCCCGGGCCTGTCCGGGCAGTGTGCCCTGATCGGGATTGCCGAAAAGGGCATGGTCAATGTGCGCTTTGACTGTGACAGTGCCGGCGGCCATGCCAGCGCGCCGAAGCCGCATACCCCGATCGGCATCCTGGCCCAGGCCGTTGCCAATGTCGAAAACAACCCGCTGACCCTGCATGTCAGTGAACCGGTCAGGCAGATGTTCGATACGCTGGGCCGGCATTCCACGTTCCTGTACCGGATGATCTTCGCCAACCTGTGGTGCTTCAAGCCGGTGCTGAACATGATCACAAAGAAAAGCGGCGGCGAGCTCAATGCGCTGCTCAGGACAACCGTGGCCTTTACCCAGGCCAAGGGCGGGGAGGCGGTCAATGTCATACCGCCGCATGCCAGTGTGGTTGCCAATATCCGCATCAATCCGGAAGAAACCGTTGCCAGTGTGCTGAATGACCTGCGCCAGCGGGTCAATAACGATGCCGTGGTGATCAGCCCGGATGACGAGTACGGCATGAACCCCAGCCCGGTATCGCGGACCGATGTCGAGGGCTGGCAGAGACTCGTGCAGGCTGTCAGGAATACCTGGGGCAATGACCTGCTGGTGGCGCCGTACCTGATGGTGCAGTGCTCTGACGGCCGCCACTACGCGCCCATCAGTGACCGGGCATACAAGTTCTCGGCCATGCATATGACAAAGGAAGAACGCGGCCTGATCCACGGCAATAATGAACGGATCACCCTGCCGGCGATCAGCCAGGCGGTGCGTTTCTTCTACCGGGTCATCAGACTGTCATAGGAGGATATGAAATATGGCTGTACAGGCAGTCGTCAGCCGCTGTCCGGTAGCGACAGCGACCGAATATTCGATGAAGAAAACCTGGCTCTCGGATGCCTTCGAGTCGGCCGGGGCAGAGTTCGTGCTGCTGCAGTCGCTGGGGGCGAAGGCAGGCCGGGCCCACTTCACCCAGACAGCCCCGCTGGTCTTCCGGGAAGGCGGTAATATCCCGCCGCTCTGGGCCCGTTCCCAGGGCGAGCGCTGTGTGCTGCTCGGGGCCACGTTCCAGAAGGAACGCCGGGGCATCTTTGTCCGCCCGGACAGTCCGATCCAAAGAGTTGCGGACCTGCATGGGAAACGGCTGGCCATCCCGGTCCGGCCCGCCGCTGTAGTGGACTTCCGGAAGATGACCATGCTGCACGGCTTCCGCGATGTGCTTCGCTGGTACGGTATATCGCTTGATGAGGTGGAACTGGTGCCGGTATCCGCGGAGAATATCGTTTCCTCTTTGAAACCCGGGACCATGGATTCCCTCCGGAACAATGATGACTTCCTGACCGAGGACTTCCAGGCCGTCATCAACGGGAAAGCGGATGCGGCATTTGCCAATTCCATCAAGGCTGTCCGCCATGACCGGGCCGGGATCCTGCGCAATGTCATGACCAAGCAGGATCAGAGAGATATTCCCAATGTAAACAACAATGCAGTGCTGCCATTGACCTGTACGAAGCCGTTCTGTGATGAGCATCCTGAGGTCGTGGTGGCTTACCTGAAGGAAGTCATCCGGGCCGCCAGGGAAGCGCAGCAGAACCAGGAAGACTTCATCAACACGGTCTGCAGCGGTGTCTATGGGGCCACCCCGGACGAGATGCGCGATGCCTTCGACCTGCCGTACCTGTTTGCCAACCGCGTCCCGGTACTGAATGACAAGGTGTTCGAGATGCTGGAGGAAGAAAAGCAGTTCCTGATCGAAAACGGGGTGATCCGTCCGGAAGATGATTATGACCTGCATGCCTGGGCTGCCCCGCAGTTCCTTGCGGAAGCCATGAAAGAAGAATAGAAATAGTGTCGCCGTCATGGCGACCTTTTTGTACACCTGCAGGGATATAACATAGTCAGGAGGACAGAAACATGGGTGAAGGATATGTAATGAAGTGCGGAAAGTGCGGGAAACGCCACATGATTAATCTGGGGATTGGCATGATGTTCCCGACAGTATTTGGTGAAGTACAGCATGATGCCCGGCAGGGATATTACGGAAAGGAACTGCAGGCATTCCTGCAGGCTCATCCCGCTGCCGTATGCAACGCGGAGAATGAGCTGTACCTGTGCCCGGAATGCGGACAGTGGGAGGTCAGCCCGGCCCTGTCCGTGTATGAGCCGAAAGAAG
>JAFOIT010000042.1 GCA_017420585.1 Solobacterium sp. | reverse complement strand
GCTGTATCCGCTGCTGATCTCCGGATGCGGCCTGGTGGCCTGCATTATCGGCTGCTTCTACGTCAGAGGTGACGACAAGGGCAACCCGCAGACTGCGCTGAACATCGGTACATACGTTGCTTCCGCAGTTGTCCTGCTGATTGCATTTGTATTCAGCTCCAGACTGTTCGGCAGCATGAATGCCGCCATCGCCATCGTCGCCGGTCTGATCGTCGGCAACCTGATCGGTATTATCACTGAGCATTACACATCCGCTGACTACAAGTCCGTCAAGAAGATTGCCGAGCAGTCCGAAACAGGCGCTGCCACAACAATCATCTCCGGTCTGGCTGTCGGTATGGAATCCACCGCTGTTTCCATCCTGCTGATCTGCATCGGCATCTTCGTTGCCTTCCAGGTCATGGGTCTGTACGGTATCGCCCTGGCGGCTGTCGGCATGCTGTCGACTACCGGCATCACGGTTGCGGTTGACGCTTACGGTCCGATCGCCGACAACGCCGGCGGTATTGCCGAAATGTCCGGCCTGCCGGATGAAGTCCGCGAAATCACCGATAAGCTCGATTCCGTCGGCAACACAACGGCTGCCATGGGTAAGGGCTTCGCCATCGGTTCTGCTGCCCTGACGGCACTGGCGCTGTTTGTTTCCTATGCCCAGGCGGTCAAGCTGGATGCCATTGACATCATGAACTACCGGGTTATCATCGGCCTGTTCATCGGCGCGATGCTGCCGTTTGCTTTCTCGGCCATGACAATGTCTTCCGTTTCCAACGCGGCCTACAAGATGATCGAAGAAGTCCGCCGTCAGTTCCACGAGATTCCGGGTATCCTGGAAGGAACTGCAAGACCGGACTACAAGTCCTGCGTTGCCATCTCCACAACAGCATCCCTGCATGAAATGATGGTGCCGGGCATCATGGCGGTTGTTGCACCGCTGATCATCGGCATCCTGCTCGGTCCGGAAGCACTGGGCGGCCTGCTGGCCGGTTCCCTGGTTACAGGTGTCATGATGGCGATCTTCATGTCCAATGCCGGCGGTGCCTGGGACAACGCCAAGAAGTATATCGAAGGCGGCCACCATGGCGGCAAGGGCTCTGAAGCACACAAGAACGCAGTCGTCGGCGATACCGTCGGTGACCCGTTCAAGGATACATCCGGCCCGGCCCTGAATATCCTGATCAAGCTGATGACAGTTGTGGCGCTGGTCTTTGCGCCGCTGTTCCTGGCCATCGGCGGTCTGCTGTAATCGATCTGGTTTCTGTATATACCCGCAGGAGAAATCCTGCGGGTTTTCTTTTTGGCATTCAGTGATTATAATAAAAAAGTCGTGGAGCTGTATTTGTAACGGAGCGCCTGGACTGCATCATCAGCAGTTGACGAGGACCGTGCTTATCGAAAGATTCGGCGGATGGCACGGAGGCCTGATACGGCCTTAACAATGGGAAAAAACAGTCCGTGAGGGCTGAACAGATCCATTCGGTATCCTCCATGACAGAACACACTGCAAAGGAGGATGTTTTTATCATGTGTGGAATTACCGGATTTACAGGCAAGAGCCGGGCTTTGCCGTTTTTACTGCAGGGTCTGGAAAAACTGGAGTACCGCGGCTATGACTCGGCCGGGGTTACACTGGTCGGCACCGAAGAACTGAAGACATGGAAAGAGAAAGGCCGGCTCAGTGTCCTGGAAGAAAAGCTGGACATTGCGCATTGCCCGCAGCGCTGCGGGATCGGTCATACCCGCTGGGCTACCCATGGCATCCCGAGCAATCTCAATGCCCATCCGCACAACAACATGGACAATACGATCTCGATTGTCCATAACGGCATCATTGAGAACTATGTGGAACTGCGGGCCGATCTGGAGGCGAAAGGCTTTGTCTTTGCGTCAGAAACAGATACCGAAACAGTTGCGCACCTGCTGGATTTCAATTACAGGGAAACCGGCAATATGCGGGATGCGGTCTACGCGACCATTGCCGGCCTGGAAGGCAGCTTTGCCCTGTGCATCGTTTCCTGCTATGATCCCGAGACCATCTATGTGGCAAAGAAGGAAAACCCGATGATTGTCGGCAAAACCGGTGACGCGGCGTTCTGCGCGAGTGACGCGACGGGGCTTCTTTCCCTGACCAAAGACGTCCTGCCGCTGGATGACGGCCAGATTGCCATCCTGAAACCGGGCAGCATCGAACTGACGGACTTCGCCGGCAAGGCACTGGAACAGAACTGGATCCATATTCCGTATGACATGGAAGCGGCCCAGAAGGGCGGGTATGACAGCTTCATGATGAAGGAAATCCATGAACAGCCGGATGCTGTGCGGGAGACCCTGCGCGGGCGGTTTGACAAAAATGACCGGATCCGGATGGATGAAATCGATGCGCTGGAAATCAGCTGGGAACGGCTGCGGCGGGTGTACTTTATTGCCTGCGGGACAGCATATCACGCCTGCATCTACGCCCGGACACTGTTTGACAGATATGCGGATATTGATTCGTTTGTCATGCCGGCCAGCGAATTCCGCTACGGTACACCGAAGCTGGACGCGGATACACTGTGCGTCTTTGTGTCGCAGTCCGGGGAAACGGCCGATACCCTGGCGGCGGTCAAACTGGCAAATGAAAAGGGAGCTGCCACAGCGGCAATTACCAATGTACTGGGCTCCTCCATTTCCAGAACGGCAGATGTGACCCTGTATACAGCCGCCGGTCCGGAAATTGCCGTGGCCAGCACGAAAGCCTATACCACCCAGATTGTGCTGCTGATCTGCCTGATCATGAAGCTGGCGGAAAAGACCGGCTTTGTCATCCCGGATTACGCGCATCTGGTTGCGGATATGAAGCGGCTGCCGCAGATCCTGACGGAAATCCTGAAACTGGAAGATACCGTCGGGCAGCTGGCGGATATGCTGAAAGAACAGCGGGATGCCTACTTTATCGGCCGGCAGCTGGATTATCCGACGGCTCTGGAAGGGGCACTGAAACTGAAGGAAGTATCCTATGTCCATGCGGATGCCTATTATGCCGGGGAACTGAAGCACGGCCCGATTGCCCTGATTGAAAAGGATACGGTTGTGGTTGCCATGGCAACCCAGCCGGAAGTGGCTGCCAAGACCATGTCCAACATCCAGGAGACCATTGCCCGTGGGGCCCGGATTATCCTGATTACCGACAGCACGATTCCGGCAGAGCGCTTTGAGTATGTGCTGCGGGTGCCGGCCGTACGGGAAGAACTGGCCGGGATTGCGGCGGTTGTGCTGCTGCAGCTGTTTGCCTATTTCACGGCAAAGGAAAAGGGCTGTGATATCGACAAGCCGCGTAATCTGGCCAAGTCGGTAACCGTCGAATAAACAGATCAGCCGTTCTGCGGAATTGCCGGGCAGGTCTTTGCTTTGCGCGGGAAAACAGGTAAACTGAATGGTGCGCATACCCGCGCTGAAACAGGAGGAAAGAAGATAATGAAATATAGCAGAATCGCAGCGGTCCTGGCCGCGGCCGCCCTGGCTGCCGGCGTGACAGCCTGCAAACCGGCAGAGAAACCGGCGGAAACTGCCGCCGCTGAAACAGCAGAAACAGAGAAGGCGGCAATCGTCGGATCATGGCAGCTTGTCAGGGTTCTCGTTTCCGAAAAAGAGGGTGACGAAATGGTGGAAGTACAGGCTGAGGATCACGCGTCCATGTTTGCGGAACAGGAAAACGTCTATACCTTCAACGAAGACGGCACCGGGACACTGCTGGTCGTCGACGGGGCTGATAAAGTAGAGCTTCCGGCTTCCTGGAAGACCAATGACGACGGCAGCTACACAGTCACAGCGGACGTTGAAGAGGTTTACCTCTATGATCCCGTTGATGATGTCCTGATGCGGGAATTCATCACGGATAACCCGTATATCCACGTGCTTACCGTATTCGGGCGTCAGTAATTGCCTTGGAAACCGGCCGGAAGGCCGGTTTTTTTCGAAATTAACGCCGGAGAACAGCAGGTTGTTAAGAGTTTTGCTATGATGTAAAAGATAAGCCTGAAGGGACAGGAAGCGTGTCCTTCTGAACTGAACGGACTGGAATGCGGAGGGCTATATTATGAAAGTCTGCAAAACATTATTCACAGCATTAATTCCGATGTGCATGTTCCTGACCGCCTGCGCCAAAGGTGAGCCGGAAGGGAAAACTGCCGAACCGGATAACGGGCCGTCCAATGCCGAAATATCGGAACAGGCAATGGATAACTTCCTGGCCGGGATCAGTGAGGGAAATTACACGATGGATGCCGGTGATTACCTGAAGACATACGTGTATTCCAAAGACCTGGTCTGGTTCGATTACGGCGATGAACTGTACCGGGATTTCGCGGCCATGGGCGTCAATGACGAAGTATTCCAGGGATTCCTTGCGGAAGACGGGCTGAGCGAAGTCAGTTTCATCGGCGAAGGACATGCCATCGACGCGGCTGCCTCAAGACTGCCGAACGGCTGGCTGGATATTTCCGAAGGGAATATCTACAACCTGTTCTATAATCAGCAGGATGAACCGCTGACTTTTGTGTCCTATGAGGATGCCGTGAAGCAGAGCCTGCTGACCTTTGCCGGATACAACAGCACTGCCCTGCGGCTGATGGAGGAAGTCTATCTGGAAATGGACGATGTGGAGCCGGAGACGGTCCACCTGAAGGCGGTTGTCAATGACGACATGGTGGCCCGCATCGACTATGATGACATCGACATTGTCGTGACCCTCGGGGCTGCGGAAGACAATGAAGCGGCTGAGGCATGGATGAAGGCCCCGGTGTATCCGGAGGCCCGGCATGAATGGGATGAGACGGATGAATTCATCCTGAACTCGGTGTTCCTGCCCGGCTATGGCAGGGATGCAGTGCCGTTCCCGGCCTTTGCGAGCTATGCCTTCATGATGGACGATGAAAACTTTGTGGCGGAAGACAGGGTGTTCATGCGTGATTCCCATGCCAGTGAAAAAGACATGGCGGATTACATTGACCTGCTCGTAAAGGAAGGGTTCAGCGCGGTTGAGGAAGACGGCAGGACCGTCTACCGGCGGATGCTGCGGGAAGACTATAAATGCTATTCGTCGATTGCTGTTGACTATGACAACGGGGTCAATCTGACGGCTGAAAAATATTATGACTTCCCTGTATATGAAGGCCTGGCGGAAGTCAACAAGGTGATTGTGCCGCATGGCTTCAATGAACTTCCGGCATCGGATGTGTTTGGTGAGGCCAAAGGCACGGACCGGGCATATGAGCAGACGGAATCCTGGCTGTACTTCTTCACTTACGATACGGTCATGTATGTTGATCTGCCCTATAATGACCGGGACAAGGCGGCTGATTACCTGAAGACATACGGTGAGGGCCTCATCGATGCCGGTTTCCATGTGAAAGCTGAGGAAAGCGAAGAGCCGGAGAGCTACGAGTCGGAAAACGAGTTTGCCAGCTTCCAGTACCACTTCAACGATGATGACACCGTCACGCTGCTCTTCAAGGTGCAGAAGTACATCCCGGCGGATGAAGCTGAGGCAATGATTGCCCGGGCAGGATTCCCGGCGATTGACCTGCAGGAACCGATTGCCTGCCGCGACCTGACCCGGTTTGAGAAGTTCCAGTACGGTCTGGATCTGAAGGCGTTCATCACCGTCAGCCAGACATTCGCGGACGCGGCGGAAGCGGAAGCGTTCCTGAATGACTACGAACAGAAGCTCAACGCAGCCGGATTTGACAGAACCAGCCCGACGGAAGCGGGAACACTGAAGCAGGTTGCCATCTGGAACGAAGAAGCCGGCATGCTGGTGGGCATTGACTTCTTCGAACAGCCGGACAACACGATTGTCAATTTCGATTTCAAGGCGGAATAACTGCCGGAAACGGCATGCATATGCAGAAGGACGGTGCGCGGCACCGCTGACACCGTCCTTTTCACCCAAGTAAAAAAATACCGGCAGAGCGGCCGGCAGGAGAGATCATGATCAGACATGCACAGGCGGCGGACGCCTCCAGAATCGCGGAAATTTCCATCTTTGCCAAAAGGATGAACTACCGGTCCATTTTCAACGATGACAAGGTTTCATTCGGTGAAATGCAGGTCTATCCGCTGGCAAAAGAGTATCTGGATGAACCGGACAGACTGCAGGGGATCTGGGTCTATGATGACGAATTTGTCAAAGGCTTCATCAACATCAGCGGTCCTGAGATCGTGGAACTTTACGTTGACAGTTTCTTTGCCGGGCAGGGCATCGGCGGTGAACTGCTCGATTTCGCGGTTAACCAGCATGGCTGTGACCGGCTGTGGGTGCTTGAAGATAACAAAGGGGCAGTCCGCTTCTATGAAAAGCATGGTTTCCGTAACAGCGGACAGCGCAAACAGGAAGAGGGCACGGATGTCTACAGCATTGAATTGATCCGTTAGCGCTCTGCCGGGATCAGGATGCAGAAAAAAAGACCGAAATGAACTGATACACTAAAAGTAGACAAGTCGAAAAAAAGACAGGTCTACTTTTTTCATACATAAGGAACAGAAAGGAAGAGAAGAAATAATGGGAAGACCTGCGGGCGGCAAAAACCGAAAATTGACAGCAGAAGAAAAGGAAACCATCGTCTTGGAATACCTGAACGGACGGGCCGGATATAAAACAGTGGCCAGAGCGCATGACATATCAGAAAGCCTGTTCTACAGATGGATAGAGAAATACCAAAAAGACGGTATTGAAGGACTGCGGTCAAAGACAGGAAAACATACAAATCCGAACGCCGGAAAGTATGAACGTCACCTTTCAGAGATCGACAAGCTGAAACGGGAACTGCTGAAGAAGGAGATCGAAATCGAGCGATTAAAAAAAGGTTATCAGGTGAAAGGAGGTGGGGCACAAAAGGAATTCGTTACTACCTTCGATGCGAATATGAAATCATAGACAAGCTGAAAGAGAATCACACAATTTCTTATCTGTGTGAACTGATGAGTGTAAACAGATCCGGATATTACAAATGGAAACACCGGCAAAAGAATCCAGGTAATAGAGCTCTGCAGAGAGAATCCGATCTGAATCTCGTCAAGGAAGTTCATGATAAACATCCATCGCATGGTTACAGATGGATAAATGCCTTCATATTCAACAAATATGGTGTCAAGTACACAGATAGTTATGTACACAGATTATGCAAGTATGAGGGCATAAGGTCTCAGGGGAAACATTACCAGTGGAAGCGACCGCAGGCAGAAAATTACAAGTTCAACAATCTGGTATGGAATGGCTGGAGTTACTTATCCAGGCCGTATGAAGTCATCGTTTCCGATATGACAAGTTTCTATGTCAAAAGGCAAATATACGAATTGACGTTGTATTTCGACGCCTGGAGTAAAGAGATCGTCGGATACGGCCTGGGGATGCATAAAGGCGATAAGCAGTCCTATTATGACGGCCTGAAACAGGTGCTGGAGAAAATAAAAGAACAGCCTGACAATTTGATTACGCTGCACACGGATCAAGGATCAGTCTATTCTTCCAAGGCCTATAATGACCTCTTAACTGATTTTAACATTCAACGCTCCATGAGTCGAGCCGGAACTCCTACAGACAATCCGGTAAATGAATCTCTTAACGGCTGGATCAAGGAAGAACTCTTCATTGATTTCCATCTTGGCGATTCTCTTAATGTAAGAGAAGACATTGAAAAGTATATCTTCTACTTCAATAACCTCCGGCCTGCTTACTCTCTGAATTACAAAACCCCACTTCAGTTCAAAACTGAAATGGGGTTCTAGGGCTTTTTTTGATCTGTCTACTTTTCGTTGACTAGTTCAAAACGGTCTTTTTTATTCGTAGGCATAGAAATCGTTCATGTCCAGGTTGCTGTAGACAATTTCCGCCTTGGCGAATCCTTCTGCCGTGAAGATGGCGGCGAGGGCATCGGCGACCTGTTTCTGCAGCTCCGGGGTGCGTTTCTTCCAGTAAATCCAGGCCATGGCGGATTCCTTGTCTTCCAGTCCGCCGCGGAAGAACGTGACCGGCGTGTATTCCACGACGATGTGCTCCTGCGGTACTTCAATGATGCCGGCAACGGTTTCCGCAATCTGCGGGGCCAGCCTGGCGGCTGTTTCAAGACTCATGTTTTTGACGATAATCTGCGGCATGATGGTTCCTCCTTAATCCGGCATACGGTCATTCGGGTGAATATCTGACATCCCGGCGGTGAAGTACTCGTACCATTCCGTTTCCGGCAGGATATCAAATTTTACCTGATGCAGGTCTGCTGTAAATGGTTCGTTGGCACCGATGCGGTAGGTTACGGTCCCGGCTTTGCGGGTGTATTTCCGCACCGCGGTCAGGGCTTCGTCCTGTTTCCAGTTCTCCGGTGCTTCAGCATACGCCTTCATGAGGACCTCCACGGTCAGGTAGCGGTCTTCCTTCAGCCTGCGTCTGTAGAAACCATTCGTAATCTCTTTCATATATATCACCGGGAACATTATACCATAAGCAAAAATGAAAACGATTTCATGAGAATTTGTTTCATTCTTACATTGACTTTGCAAATACGTGATGATATATTCTCATCATACCTTCACAAGGTAGAGGTCGCGTTGATCAAAAGTAACCGCCGGGAGACCGGAAGTCAGTGATTGGCGGTGAAAGGGTGATACGCCGAAGCGGAGTGTCAGAAACTCCTGCTGGGACTGCATTGAACAGATGCAGGACTGTCGGTACCGGGGAGAAAACCGGTGCCGGAGCGCTATCATTAGGGGTGTGCCACTTATTGTGTGTCTTCTTGGTCGGTGCATTGCTAATGTACCGACTTTTGTTTTTTTCAGGCAGTAAAAAAACAGGAAAAGGAGACTATATTAATGACCGCAGCAACCCCGCAGACGAAAAGAAGATTCGTCCCCAACACTTACGTCATCATCTTTATCATGATCGTTCTGGCCGCCGTAATGACCTGGATCGTTCCGGCCGGTCAATTTGACCGGGTGGTAAACGAAGCCGGCAGAACCGTTGTCGTGGCCGGTTCCTACCACCAGGTGGAATCGTCCCCGGTAGGCCCGATCGGTGTTTTCTTTGCGATTGAGCAGGGCCTGATCCAGACCGCTGACATCATCTTCTTCGTTGTCCTGGCTTATGGCTTTGTCTATACGCTGATCAAAAACGGCACGTTTGACGCCATGATGGGCGCTGCCCTGAGAAAGCTGAAGAACTTCAATGTGCAGTACTTCTTCATTGTCATCATGCTGCTGTTCGGCGTCCTGGGTTCCACCATGGGCATGTCTGAGGAAACCTACGGCATGTGGACCGTGTTCATGGGCATCGGCTGCGCGCTCGGGTATGACCCGATTGTCGGTGTGTCCCTGGTATATATCGGCGTCAGCACCGGTTTTGCCAGTGCCACGCTGAACCCATTTACCATCGGCGTCGCCCAGGGTATTTCCGGCATCACCATGAGTTCCTCCATGCTGATATACAGAATTGTCTGCTTCCTGCTGTTTGAAGGCATGGCCATCACCTATGTCTGGCGGTATGCTTCCAAGATCCGCAAGGATCCGACCAAATCCCTGCTGTACGGCACACCGTACTACCGGATGTACATGGACAAGTCACAGGATGAAATGATGGCAACGGAGCTGACCCTCCGGCACAAGATCTGCGGCATCATCTTCCTGATTACCATGGGCCTGATGGTCTGGGGCACCCTGGCCCAGGGCTGGTATATCGATGAGCTTGCCACACTGTTCCTGATTGCCATGGTTGTGGCCGGGGTGGCCGGCGGCTTCAATCCCAACCAGATTGCGGAAACATTCATCGAAGCAGCCAAGGCCATGATGTTCGGGGCACTGATCATCGGTGTTTCCCGCGCCATCCTGGTGGTCCTGCAGAACGGCCTGATTATCGACACGATCCTCAACAGCATGGCCACTGCCCTGAACAGTGTCAGCGGCATCTTCTCCAGCGTTGCGATGCTGGTGGTGCAGAATGTCCTGAACTTCTTCATTCCGTCCGGTTCCGGGCAGGCGTCGGTTTCCATGCCGATCATGGCCCCGCTGGCGGATCTGGTCGGGGTCACCCGGCAGACAGCCTGCCTGGCCTTCACCTTCGGCGACGGTTACTCCAACATGTTCTGGCCGACATCGGTGGCGACAGCCTGCGGTATCATGGGCCTGCCGATCGATAAGTGGTACAGGTGGATTACCCCGCTGTTCTGCATGTTCTTTGCCATGGAAGTCGTGCTGGTCATGATCTCCCATGTCATCGGCCTCTGACAAAATGACTGAAAGCAGGTTTCCGGCCTGCTTTTTGCGGACAAGGAAAGGAAATCGATATGGAACTGAATGAATTGTATGAACTGGCAAGGGAACTTGAAGCTGCCGGTGCGGAACATTATGAGGAAGTATGCCAGCGCATCTATGACTATGCCGAGCTTGGTGAACAGGAATTCCAGTCCAGTGCGTATCTGAAGGAACAGCTGGAAGCACTCGGCTTCACGGTGACCGCCCCCATCGGCGGGCTGCCGACAGCCTTCCGGGCGGAGTATGGCAGCGGTCATCCGAAAGTGGCTTTTCTGGCAGAGTATGACGCCCTGCCTGGTTATGGCCCGCTGAAGGATCAGAACGGGCATGCCTGCGGCCACAACTGGATCGCGGCCAATACATTCGGTGCCTGCGATGTACTGCGGCAGCTGTATGACCGCCATCACTTTACCGGCACGATTGTCTATATGGGCTGCCCGGCGGAAGAGATGCTCGGCGGCAAGGTCAACATGGTGGACGCGGGCTGCTTTGATGATATCGACGCGGCCATGCAGATCCATATTTCCGGCGGTAAGGACACAAAACTGGCCGGCCAGTCACTGGCCATTGACAGCGTCGAGTTCACATACCACGGTGTTTCCAGCCATGCGGCAGGCGCCCCGGAGCGCGGGGTCAATGCCCTGGACGCGTGCTATCTGATGTTTGACGGGGTCAATGCGCTGCGTCAGCACGTTACCCCGGATGCCAGGATCCACGGTGTCATCACCAACGGCGGCCTGGCGCCGAATGTGGTGCCGGCCCTGGCTTCCAGCCGGTGGTTTGTCCGGGCGGCGGACCGCAGGTATCTGAACGAACTGACGCAGAAGGTCATCAACTGTGCCCGCGGCGGCGCCATGATGACCGGCGCGGAAATGGAGTGGCGCTACTTTGAAAACAGTTATGACAACATGAAGCTGAACCAGACGCTGATTGACGCAATGGCTGCGTGCATGAAAGCAGCCGGCGTGGAGAACATCATCACGGCGGAAGAAGCGCCCCGGGGATCGAGTGATGTCGGCAACGTGGCCTGGGTCACCCCGACGGTTGCCTGCAATATGGGCATCGGCAACACGGACGGGGCCGAATGTCATGAAGAAAGCTTCCTCTGCAACGTGATCGGGGAACGGGGCTTTGCCGGCCTGCACAAGGCAGTGCTGTCCCAGGCATTCCTGGCCCTGCGGATCTTCACGGATGCGGATATGCAGAAGGAACTGGCCGTACAGAAACAGGCAATCCTTGCCGAGCGGGCCGCCAGATGATCAGCCCGGAACTGAAAGCGGCTGTTGACCGGCTGGCGGCGGAACACCGGCACGAATATGAAGCGGCCGCCCATGAAGTGTTTCTGCACCCGGAACCGGGCATGCAGGAATACCATGCGGTCAGGTATCTGACCGGCCTGCTGAAGGAGCGGGGCTTCCGGGTCACCTGCCCGTTCGGCGGCCTGGATACGTCATTCCTGGCCGAATACGGCGAGGGCAGCCCGCGGCTTGCCTTCCTGGCGGAATATGACGCTTTGCCGGGATATGGTCCCATGAAGGACCAGTGGGGTCATGCCTGCGGGCATAACTGGATTGCGGCCAATGCGTTCGGGGCCTGCGATGTGCTGCGCCGCCTGCATGACGAAGGTCTGATCCGCGGCACGATCTGCTATGTCGGCTGCCCGGCGGAAGAAACCGTCGGCGGGAAGGTCAACCTGACCGAGGCTGGCTGCTTCGATGACATGGACGCAGCCATGCAGATTCATATTGCCCGCGGTCATGGGGCGAATCTCGGCAATACCGCCCTGGCCATGAACAGTATTGAATTAATCTATACCGGGGTATCCAGCCATGCGGCGGCAGCCCCGGAGCGGGGCGTAAACGCTCTCGACGCGGCTTATCTGACTTTTAACGGGATCAATGCCCTGCGCCAGCACGTAACCCCGGATGTCCGCATGCACGGGGTCATTGACCGGGGCGGCCAGGCCCCGAATGTGGTGCCGGCCCTGGCTTCAGCCCGCTGGTATATCCGGGCGGCTGACCGGAATTATCTGGATGAACTGGAGAAAAAGGTGATCCGCTGTGCGGAAGGGGCATGTCTGATGACCGGCGCAAAACTGGAATGGCGGTATTTTGAAAACCGCTATGACAACTACATCCGCTGCCCGGAGCTGACCGCGGCCTTTGCGGGCGCGCTGAACCTGGCGGGAGAGACAAAGGTTCTGACGGAAGCCCAGCCGGCTTCGGGTTCCACGGACATCGGCAATGTGTCACGGGTCTGTCCGACCGGGTATTGTGAACTCGGGGTCGGCAACGATGACGGCTATGATGTCCATGAGGAGGAATTCCTGCAGTACTGCGACGGACCTGCGGCATATGCCGGGCTGGACAAAGCCGTGCGGACACAGGCTTACCTGGCAGCGGCTATCTGTACGGATCAGGAACTGCAGGACGCCCTGCGCAGATTCAAAACAGAACTGAAAAGAGGAAACGGAAAATGATCAATGAGAAGATTCAGCAGCGGATCCGGGAACTGGCGGAACAGTACCGCCCCGCGTATGAAGAAGTATGTCATGAGATCTTCCTGCATCCGGAGGAAGGCCTGAAGGAATTCTTCGCGGCTGACTATATTACCGGCAGGCTGCAGGAGGCCGGCTTCCGCATTACCCGCCCGGCCGGCGGTCTGGAAACGGCCTTTATCGCCGAATACGGGGAAGGGCATCCGCGGCTTGCCCTGCTGGCGGAATATGACGCCCTGCCGGGCTATGGCCCGCTCAAGGATCAGTGGGGCCATGCCTGCGGACATAACTGGATTGCGGCCAACACCTGGGGGACGGCCATGATCATGAAGGACCTGCTGGATGAAGGCTTGGTCAGCGGCACGATCTGCTATGTCGGCTGTCCGGCTGAGGAGACCATCGGCGGCAAGGTCAATCTGGCAGAGGCGGGCTGTTTTGATGACATGGACGCAGCTGTGCAGATCCATATCGGCAGCGGCTCAGGGGCCTATGTCGGCGGCCATGCCCTGGCACTGAACGGCATCGAAGTCACATACCACGGCGTTTCCAGCCATGCGGCGGGAGCCCCGGAGCGCGGGGTCAATGCCCTGGATGCGGCGTACCTGACCTTTGACGGGGTAAACGCCCTGCGCCAGCATGTCACGCCGGATGTCCGGATGCACGGGGTCATCATCAACGGCGGCCTGGCCCCGAATGTTGTTCCGGCCCTGGCGGTGTCGCGCTGGGAAGTCCGGGCAGCCGAGCGGGCCACTGTGGATGAACTGGAACGGAAGTTCCTGAATATCGTGCAGGGTGCCTGTCTGATGACCGGGGCCACCAGCGAGTGGAAGTATTTTGAGAACAAGTTTGACAACTGTGTCAATATTGCCGAACTCAACGAACTGTTCGGGCAGGGCTTTGCGTTCGCCGGGGAAGCGGAAATCCATACGGAACCCCGGGGCGGCAGCGGCTCCACCGACGTCGGCAACGTGTCCATGGTCTGTCCGACCGCGTTCAGCCACCTCGGTGTCGGCAATACGGACGGCAGCGGCGCCCACCAGGAAGAATTCCTGCCGCACTGTGACGGCCCGGAAGCCTATGCGGCGCTGTTCAGGGCGGTGCTGGCCCAGACATATTTCTGCGCCGGGATCGCCGCGGACCAGGACCTGCAGGCCAGGCTTTCGGCATACAAGCAGAAACTGCCGCACTGGCAGAAAACAGAACAGCCGCAGTAACGGCTGTTTTTTATATAATAAAGACAGAAAAGAGAGGACAACAAAATGACTTACGAATTCGACCATACCCTGGACCATCGTCATAATCATTCCTACCGCTGGAATATGCCCGGGTTCCCGGAAGATGTCATCGGCATGGGCACAGCCGACCTGGACTACGAGTGCGCCCCGTGCCTGCGGGAGGCCCTGCGGACAGTAGCGGAAGAGAACACCTATAACTACCGGCAGAAAACCCAGGCATACCGGGATGCGGTAAAGGATTTCTATCACCGCTTCTATGACCTGGATATCGATCCGGCAAAAGTCTGGAACGTGCCGAGCACGGTCGGTGCAGTCCGGCTGGCCCTGAACTGCTTCAGCGCCCCGGGTGACTATGTGATCATGCAGACACCGCACTTCGGACCGCTGCTGCACTGTGTGGAAGGGGCCGGACGGCACATTGTCCTGAACGAAATGATTCTGAAGGACGGTCATTATGAACTGGACCTGGCTGATTTCGAAAATAAGATCAAAGAATATCATGTGACCGCATACCTGATGGTCAATCCGCAGAATCCGACCGGCCGGGTATTTACCGAGGCCGAACTGAATGCCCTGACGGAGATCTGTGTCAGAAACAACGTGACAATCATCTCGGATGAAGTCCATTCCCTGATTGTCTATGGAGATCATAAACACCTGCCGATCCTGTCCCTGCCGGCAGCCCGCCCGGTCAGCGTGCAGATCGTATCCCTTTCCAAGGGCTTCAACATCATGAGCCTGCCGCATGCGCTGGTGCTGATCGACAATCCGGAAATGATCGGTAACTGGGTGCGGGAATACGGAACCTATTCCTTCGGCTATGCGACCAACAGCTTTGCCCTGGCGGCAGTAACTTCCATCCTGGCCGGGGAAGCGGATGAATGGCTGCGGGAATGCACGGCATATCTCGCCGAAAACCAGAAGATGCTGATGGAATATGTGCAGGAAAAGAAGCTGCCGCTGCAGGTCATTACCCCGGAAGCCAGCTTCATGGCCTGGATTGACTGCCGCGCTTCCGGCCTGAATACGGATGATCTGGACGGTGAGTTTATGGAAAAGGCGCACATCAGCCTGAATGACGGAAAGGACCACGGGGAAGCCGGCCGCGGCTTTATCCGGCTGAATTACGCGGTCACACATGCCGTGATGCGGGAAGCCCTGGACCGGATCGGGGCAATGTTTCAGTAACTGATAAAAATATAAACGATCCCCGGTTGTTAAAAGATGAAAAAAGGTATATAAATATTAGGTAAATATTATAAGGGGGATGGGGATATGAAACCTGTTATCGGTATTACTGTCAATTATGATTTTGCGAATGTCATCGGAACACATACCGGTCTTGGCACACCGCTGCAGGACTGGGACTACATCGCATTGGACTATGCCAATGCCGTATGCGCGTCCGGCGGCATTCCGGTGCTGATTCCGAACTGCAAGGATCCGGAAGATATGGTTCCGTTCCTGGACCGGATTGACGGCCTGCTGCTCAGCGGCGGCGCTGACATTGACCCGGTTCGGTACGGTGACACCATCAAGGGCTGGTGCGGTCCGATCCAGATCCGCCGGGATGCGCAGGAAATGGTCATGCTCAAAGGTGCCTTTGAAAAGAAAATGCCGGTTCTCGGCATCTGCCGGGGTTTACAGTTCCTGAATGTCGGCTTCGGCGGCACAATGTATCAGGACCTGCCGAAAGAAAAGGGAATCTATCATTCTCTTGGTGTTTCCAGCCGGAATCATCCGGTTCATACCGTGAAATTCAGCGGCGGGATGATCCGGGATATCATGGGTGTGGACGAACTCGCCACCAATTCCTATCATCATCAGGGACTGAAGGACATCGCTCCCAACGGCACAGTCACCGGCATGTCGGTTGACGGCAACGTCGAGGTTGTGGAATTCTCGGGCGGTCATCCGTTTACCATCGGTGTGCAGTGGCATCCGGAGATGATGTACGATTCCCCGTACACAAAGAAACTGTTCGATGCCTTTATCGCAGCGGCAACAAAATAACATGTTTGAAATATCCGGCCGCGGCCGGATATTTTTATGCCCGGATGTTACATTATCTGTTATTCTGTAAACATCAGGAAGACAACACTGTTCGAAACGTATTATGATAGTAAATACAGAAATTTCGGGAGGGCAGTACTATGAAATACCGTATTGTTTCTGATTCGGCATCCAATGTTATGGACCTGCCGGGAGAAATTGAACATATCTCCGTGCCGCTGAAGATTCTCATCGATGATGAAGAATTTGTGGATAACCGTGACCTGGACTGCGGGATGATGGTCGGCAGAATGGAAAAGAGCGCAGCCAATTCATCTTCCTGTCCGAATGTATATGAATGGAAGGATGCTTTCCGGGGAGCGGACACGATTTTCTGTGTCACCATTACCAGCGGCCTGTCCGGTTCATACAACTCGGCAGTGCAGGCAGCACAGGAATATATGGAGGAAAACCCGGGTGTCAACATCTACGTGGTTGACTCGCTTTCCACGGGGGCGGAAGAGCATGTCATCGTGGAGGAAATCCGGGAGCTGATGGAGAAGGGCCTGTCCTTTGAAGTCATCCGGGAACGGATGGTTGCCTGGAATAAGCACACCCATCTGCTGTTTTCCCTCGAATCACTCCACAACCTGGCAAAGAACGGCCGTGTCAGCCCGGCGGTGGCGAAGATTGCCGACCTGCTCGGCATCCGGTTTATCGGCCTGGCGTCGGATGAAGGAAAACTGCAGCAGGTGCACATTGCCCGGGGTGAGCGGCGGACGCTGAATGCCCTGCTGGCCGAGACGGAAAGACTGGGTTACAACGGCAAAGGGCGGATGTGGATCTCCCACTGCCTGAACCTTGGGGCGGCGGAAAAGCTGCGGGAAATGTTCCTCGAGAAATGGCCCGGCTGCACCGTTAACATTGAAGCCATGAGCGGCCTGAACAGTTACTATGCGGAACGGGGCGGGCTGATGGTCGGCTTCGAGGACGGCACTATACCGGTATTTGACTGAGGCGCAGAAATGCGCCTTTTTATGATACGATGATGAACATGAAGACAGAAAAGGAACTCGTGATATTTGATGTGGACGGGCTTCTGCTGGATACGGAAGCAGTCTGGATGAAAGCCTGGAAACAGACCGGGAATCAGCTGGGGATACCGGACGCGGACGCCGTCTTCCGGCAGGTGGCCGGGATTTCGGGGGAGGCGCTGCGGGCAGTTGTTTACCGCTGCCTCAGTGATCCTGTCCTGGCGGATCAACTGATTGCACAGTCAAGGGAGAACGGGATGAAGCTGCTGGAAACGGAGCTGCAGCCAAAACCGGGGGCGGCCGGCCTGCTGGCCTGGCTCAGGGAACAGGGCGTCGGTATCGCCGTGGCCACGACAACGGTGCGGGATCTGACCCTGGACCGGCTGACGAGGACCGGCCTGCTGGATCAGATCGATATCCTGATCTGCGGGGACCAGGTTGTCAACCGCAAGCCGGATCCGGAGATCTACCTGACTGTACTGGCAGCCGCAGGGACGGCGGCAGCCAGAGCTGTCGTGCTGGAGGATTCCCATTACGGGGTGGAAGCGGCAGCCAATGCCGGCATTGACTGCATCCAGGTCCCGGACCTGAACCCGGCTGATGAACATACTGCGGGCCTGGCCGTGCACGTCGCGGACAGCCTGACGGAGGCCTTTGCCTTTATGCGTGAAAACTATACATTTCGGAGGCATGTCGATGGACTACAGGATTCTGACCGGCAGTAAAATAACAGAAGCGCGCTATGCGGAGTTTGAAACGCTTGAGCGCTGTACATGGCCGGAAGGGAGCTACGGATACCTGCCGCCGGAGTATGTCAGATCGCTGTATCCCGACGGTTTTGACGGGCTTTTCCTGGCGGTTGACCCTGATACGGACCGGCTGGCCGGATATTTCTATGCCATCCTGACGGATCAGGAGAATATGATGCAGTATTTTTCCGGTTCCTTTACGGATCTGCATTCTGTCCCGAAGGAAAAGGGAAAGGATATGGTGCTTTATCTTTATACAGCCAACCTGTATCCGCAGTACCGCGGCACATCCTGCATGCGGGAGCTTGGCATGGTCTTCGCGGCCTGGCTGGATTCCCTGGCGGAACAGGGATACCGGTTTCCGGATGTATACTGCGAAACCGTTTCGGCAGACGGGGTGCGGACAGCAGTCCAGGGCTTCGGCATGGTACCGATGGCGGATGTGGATGAAAACGGCCTGGGACATTACCATAACGGCAACGGCCTGGCCGAGTACCGGGAAGCGATGCGCGGGCTGCGCGGGGAGTGAAAACTCCTTTTCTTTTTTGTTGACATATACCATACGGGGGTATACTATATCTGCGGGGTGAGACTAATGACAATGAATATGAATGAAAACGAGCGGACCATGACAGCGACCCACCATCATGCCCGCAGTGAAAAACAGCAGAAAAACCTGCTTACCCGCCTGAAGAAGATCGAGGGCCAGATCCGCGGTCTGGAACGGATGGTGGAGAATGATACATACTGCCCGGACATCCTGATCCAGGTATCAGCCGTGACTTCGGCCCTCAACAGTTTCAGCAAGGAACTGCTGGCCTGCCATATCAAGGGCTGTGTGACGGAAGATATCCGGGAAGGCCGGGAAGGGACAGTCGAGGAACTCGTGACGGTCCTGCAGAAAGTGATGAAGTGAGGGGGAAGCTGATATGGAACAGTATATTGTGACTGGCATGAGCTGTGCGGCCTGCCAGGCAAGGGTGGAAAAAGCCGTCAGCCAGGTGCCGGGCGTTACCTCATGCTCGGTTTCCCTGCTGACGAATTCAATGGGCGTGGAAGGCAGTGCCTCCCAGGCCGATATCATCAAGGCGGTGGAGAATGCCGGCTACGGTGCTTCAAAGAAAGGGGCAGCCCAGAAGGCGGTTTCGGCAAGCGAGCGCCTGGCAGCCGAGGAGGACGCGCTGAAGGACCGGGAAACCCCGGTGCTGAAACGGCGGCTGATCCTGTCGGTCGGTTTCCTGGCCGTGCTCATGTATATCTCCATGGGCCACAACATGTGGGGCTGGCCGCTGCCGGGCTTCCTGAACCATAACCATATCGGTCTGGCGATCGTGCAGATGCTGCTGGCGATCATCGTCATGATCATCAACCGGAAGTTCTTCACCAGCGGCTTCAATTCCCTGCTTCACGGGGCCCCGAACATGGATACGCTCGTGGCCCTCGGCTCAGCGGTGTCGTTCGGTTGGAGCCTGTACGTACTGATGCGGATGACCTGGATGATCACAGACGGAACCCCGAATATGGACCTGATGCCGCTGTATCACGGCCAGCTGTATTTTGAATCGGCTGCCATGATCCCGGCTTTGATAACGGTCGGCAAGATGCTGGAAGCCATGTCCAAAGGCCGGACAACCGATGCCCTCAAGGGCCTGATGAAACTGGCGCCGAAGACCGCCGTGCTGCTGCGGGACGGTCAGGAAGTGGAAGTCGGCATTGATGAAGTGGTCAGCGGTGATGTCTTTGTAGTCCGTCCGGGTGACAGCATCCCGGTGGACGGCATTGTCCTGGAAGGCACCAGTGCCGTCAATGAAAGCGCCCTGACCGGGGAAAGCATCCCGGTCGACAAGATGCCGGGCGACAGGGTATCGGCAGCGACCATCAACCAGTCCGGCTACATTCAGTGCCAGGCTACCCGGGTCGGTGAGGACACAACCCTGTCGCAGATTATCCGCATGGTCAGTGACGCGGCCGCGACCAAGGCCCCGATTGCCCGGATTGCGGACAAGGTTTCCGGGATATTTGTCCCGGCGGTCATCGGTATCGCTGCCGTGACGACGTTCGGCTGGCTGCTGGCCGGGGAAACACTGGCCATTGCCTTGGAACGGGGCATCTCGGTGCTGGTGATCTCCTGCCCGTGCGCGCTGGGTCTGGCGACCCCGGTCGCGATCATGGTCGGCAACGGCATGGGCGCGAAAAACGGCATCCTGTTCAAGACCTCCGAGTCACTGGAACAGGCCGGTAAAGTACAGATTATTGCCCTGGATAAGACCGGTACGATCACCAGCGGCGAACCGCAGGTGACGGATATGATCCCGGCGGCCGGAATCAGTGAGGATACACTGCTGCAGAAGGCCTATGCCCTGGAACAGAAGTCGGAACACCCGCTGGCCCGGGCAATCGTGCAGGCTGCTGAAGAACAGAAGCTGGAAGCGGCGGAAGTGAGCGAGTTCACAGCCCTGCCGGGCAACGGCCTGAAAGCAGTCCTGAACGGGAAGCTGCTGCAGGGCGGCAGCCGGAAATTCATCTCCGGGCTGGTCAGGGTTCCCGATGAACTTCTGGAAGCTTCGGACCGGCTTTCCGGCCAGGGGAAAACCCCGCTGTTCTTTATGGAAGATGATCATCTGCTCGGCATCATTGCCGTGGCCGATGTGATCAAGGAAGATTCACCCGCCGCGATCCGCGAACTGCAGAAGATGGGCATTGAAGTGGTAATGCTGACAGGCGACAACGAGCGTACGGCGAAAGCCATCGGGGCTGCCGCCGGTGTGGATACGGTGATTGCCGGGGTTCTGCCGGATGGCAAGGAGGCGGTTATCCGTGACCTGCAGAAGCGCGGGCGGACAGCCATGGTCGGTGACGGCATCAACGACGCCCCGGCTTTGACCAGGGCCGATACGGGCATTGCCATCGGGGCCGGTACGGACGTGGCAATCGATTCGGCGGATATCGTGCTGATGAACAGCCGGCTGAGTGATGTCTCGGCAGCGGTGCGGCTGAGCCGCAGAACCCTGCAGCACATCCATCAGAACCTGTTCTGGGCATTCTTCTATAACCTGATTCTGATCCCGGTGGCTGCCGGCCTGACCCCGCTGAAGATTAACCCGATGATGGGGGCAGCCGCCATGAGCCTCTCGAGTTTCACCGTCTGCATGAATGCCCTGCGGCTGAATCTGTTTGACATGCACAATACTGCCCATGACCGGCCGCTGAAACATCCGGCCAGCCCGGCGGAGAAAGTCCCGGCAGCGCCGCAGACCGTACAGGAAACCGTTCTGATTGAAGGCATGATGTGTGAACACTGCGAAGCGAGAATCGAGAAGGCCATCGGCAGCCTGGAAGGGGTAACGGAAGTCAAGGCAGATCATACCAGTGGAACTGCTGTGATCACAGCCACAGCCATGCCGGATACTGCGCTGATCAGACAGGCGGTAGAGGCACAGGATTACCAGTTTGCCGGTATTGCCGGTCAGGAAGACAGGGAACCGGCAGCGCCGCAGACGGTGCAGGAGACCGTCCGGATCGAAGGCATGATGTGTGAACACTGCGAAGCGAGAATTGAGAAAGCCCTCGGTGCCCTGGACGGGGTCATCGCCGTCAAGGCGGATCATACGAAAGGAACGGCAGTCATTACAGCCACGGTCCTGCCGGATTCTGATAAGATTAAGAAGGCCGTGGAAGCACAGGATTATACCTATGTCGGTATCGGTGATAAGGAGGATAACAAGGACATGGAAAAGACACTCAAGGTTGAAGGCATGATGTGCATGCATTGCGAAGCGACTGTCAAGAAGGCCCTGGAAGCCATTGACGGGGTTGCGGAAGCGACAGCTGATCATGAAAAGGGGACAGCGGTTGTCAGACTGGATAAGGACGTTGACAACGAAATCCTGAAAAAGGCTGTTGAAGACAAGGATTACAAAGTACTTGGCATCGAGTAAAGGAAGCGCAGAGCTTCCTTTTCTTGGCACAGCTCTTTTCGCGGAAGCAGAAATAATATAAAATTGAGTCTCGGAGGTAAACAGGATGTACAATGACTGGCTGACAATCGGCCCGCTGACAATACACGGCTATGGCGTCATGATTGCCATAGGGATCCTCTGTGCGTTCTGGCTCGGGGAACGGCAGGCCCGCAGGCATGGCCTGCAGGCATCGGAAGTGGACAATCTGGTATTTGTCTGCCTGGCTGTCGGGTATTTCTTCTCCAAGTTCACATATACCGTAATCAATTTCAAAGAGTTCCTGGCGAACCCGTGGTCGGTGATCAATTCCGGCGGCTGGGTGGTCTACGGCGGCATCCTCGGCGGCATTTTCGGCGGCTGGGTGTACTGCCGGATGAGGAAACTCGATTTTCCCGCATATTTCAATATGATGATTCCGACTGTGGTGCTGGCCCAGGCCTTCGGACGCATCGGCTGCTTCTTTGCCGGGTGCTGTTATGGTGTACCGACCAGTTCTTCATTGGGCGTGACGTTCCCGGCCGGTTCCCTGGCCCCGTCCGGAATGAAGCTTGTGCCGACCCAGCTGCTGTCCAGCGCCGGCGATTTTCTGATCTTCGCGGTGCTCTACAGAATCTATGAAAACGAAAAGACCCGCAGTGAAACAGCGGCCTGGTATCTGATCCTGTACAGTGCCGGCCGGTTCATGATCGAATTTCTGCGCGGGGATGCGGAACGGGGATCCATCGGGCCGCTGTCCACCTCGCAGTTCATCGCGGTATTTGTTATGGCGGCAGGGATAATCATGCTGGTCATGGTCAGAAACAGAAACAGGAATATCAGGCAGGAGGCCTCAATATGAAAATCGGATTTGCAAATGATCATTCGGCAATTGACATGAAAGCCGAGCTGATTCCCTGGCTGGAAGCACAGGGTTATGAAGTCGTGAATTTCGGGACGGATTCCCGGGAAAGCACGGACTACGCGGTCTGGGGCGAAAAAGCTGCCCGGGCAGTGGCGGCCGGGGAAGTGGACTTCGGCCTGGCCGTATGCGGCACGGGGCTCGGCATCGGGCTTGCCTGCAACAAGGTCAGGGGGATCCGCGCGGCCATCTGTTCCGAACCGTATACAGCCCGCTATTCCCGGCTGCACAACAACTGCAATATGCTCTGCTTCGGGGCCCGGGTAATTGGCGTAGAGATGGCCAAGATGATGATCACGGAATTCCTGCATACGGAATTTGAGGGCGGCCGGCATGCCCGGCGGGTTGCCATGATCATGGATATTGAAAAAAGAAACGCAGAATCTGAGGACAGATGAAGAACAGAGTTCTGAAAATTGCGGCTGCCGCCGTACTGGTGCCGGCAGTCCTGTATTTCATGCCGCTGGTGGTAACAGATGCCGGCAGTCCGGATGGCCGTATCTGGCATGTGCCGGCGTTTTCCTCTGTGCGGGAGGCCACGGACGACCAGGTGAACATCACCGCGTTCCGCAGTGCCTACGCCCTGGGGAAAGACGCGGAAAATGCCATGCATTCCTATGAGGAAAGCAAATGCTACGGCATGACATATTACT
>JAFOIT010000041.1 GCA_017420585.1 Solobacterium sp. | reverse complement strand
GTATCCGGCAGTGCTGCGGAATCTGTTCCTCCGGCAGGCAGTTGATACACTGACAGTCCTGAAGGATCAGGGGAACACACAGGAAAAACTGGACCGCATGGCGACACTGGCAGAGTTCCAGGAAGCAACCCATTTGAAGGAATATCAGGATATTGAGTACAAATACGCGGTTGAAAAAGGGGATTCCTGATATGTATACAGCCGTAGAAAAAATATTCCAGAGAAAAACAGGGACCGCGGCAAAAGCGAATGACATTGTCATCGTTGATGTGGACGGGTGCATGGTTCATGATCTGAACGGGCCGTCAGTTGTCAGGAATTTCAATAAGATTGCTGAAACCGTCAAAAATCCGGCTCATCATCTGGTTGCCCTGGATCATCAGGCGCCAAGCCCGAATGTCAATGTCAGCAATAACCATGTCATGCTGCGTGACTTCGCGCATAAGCATGGCATCGACCTGGTTGATGTCATGCAGGGCGTCTGCCATCAGGTCATGATGGAGAACGGGAAAGTTCTGCCTGGTTCCATCGTCCTGGGAACGGATTCTCACTCCTGCATGTATGGGGCGCTGAATGCTTTCAGTACGGGTGTAGGTGCAGCGGAAGCGGCAGTGATCCTGGCCAGCGGGCAGTGCTGGTTCCGGATTCCGGAAACGATCCGGGTTGAGTTTACAGGCATACTGCCGGAAAAGGTAACCGGCAAAGATATCATTCTGGAAATCATCAGGATTCTTGGTGAAGCCGGAGCCAATTACCGCTGTCTCGAATTCGGCGGCAGCGGCGTGGCGCAACTGAGCTTTGATACCCGGACAACGATTTCCAACATGGCGATCGAATGCGGTGCCAAAGGCGCGATCATGCCGTTTGATGATGTGACGAAACAGTGGCTGGATGCCCATGGCATCAGCGGATATGAACCGGTGGAAGCGGATGCCGGCGCGGTATACTGCCGGCGGCTTGATATCAACCTTTCAGACTTGAAGCCGGTCGTGGCGGCGCCTCCGGGCATCGACAATGTTGTTCCGGCGGACAGCCTGCATGATATCAAGGTTGATCAGGTTGTCATCGGTTCCTGCACGAACGGAAGATATGAAGACTTTGCGGCAGCGGCAGCTGTTCTGAAGGGCAGAAGGATTGCCCCGGGTGTCCGTCTGCTGGCGATTCCGGCTTCGCTTGAAGTTCAGCAGAAGATGATTGAAACAGGTGTATACGCGGAGCTTGCGGCTGCCGGTGCATCGCTGTTCCCGCCGACCTGCGGGCCGTGCGCAGGCCTGCACTGCGGGCTGCTCGGTGACGGGGAAGTCACGGTGACGACAACCAACCGGATCGGGGCCGGACGCATGGGCAGCAAACTGGCACAGGTTTATGTTGCCTCAGCAGTGACAGCAGCGTATTCAGCGTTAAACGGATATATTTCCTGTGAGGAGAAACAGTTATGAAGGGACGCGCGATAGTACTTGGCAATAATGTCAGCGGTGATCAGATTATCAGCGGCGGCCGTCTTGCCGGCGGCAAATCGGAGCAGGAAGGTGTTGCGTATCTGTTTGAATCAATCCGTCCGGATTTTGCCTCGCTGTATAAGAAAGGCGACATCATCGTCGCCGGCGATAACTTCGGCTGCGGTTCTTCCCGGGAAATGATCATCCAGGTGATGAAAGCCGCCGGGATTGAATGTGTCGTGGCAAAATCATTTGCCCGGCAGTTCTACAGAGCAGGGATCAATAACGGTATTGTTCCTGTAGAATGCAGTATCGATGTAAGTGACGGAACCGAACTGGAAATCGATATGACGAATAACCTGGTTATCCTTGAAAACGGTGAAAAGATTCCGTTCCAGCCATTCCCGGAGGAAGTCCAGGATCTTATCAAAGAAGGCGGCATTATAAACTATTACAAGAATCATCAGACTTTAAGCAGGTAAGAGGAATTCAATGGATATTCTCCTGACAATCGCGGTAGCAGCAGTCGGCGGTCTGCTGGCAAAAAAAATGAAGATGCCGGCAGGGGCCATGACCGGGGCGCTGATCTTTGTGATCATCTTCGGGCTTTTAACCAGCCGCAGCAGTTTCCCTGCCGAGTATAAAGTTTATGTTCAGTTTTTCTCCGGCGCCCTGATCGGTGTGAAACTGAAGAAAGAGGATATCATCGGCCTGAAAACGATGACCCTGCCGGGGGTCGTGCAGCTTCTGTCCATGCTGGTGCTGAACCTGGTATTCGGCCTGCTGATGCACTACATGGCCGGACTGGATATTCCGACGGCATTCTTCAGCAGCGCGCCGGCAGGAATGCAGGATATGGCCTTGATTGCGGCCGATTACGGGGCAAATCCATTGTATGTATCGATTATCCAGATGCTCCGGGTGGTGTTTATTGTTTCCTTCATGCCGACATTCTACAAGATGATTGTTGCAAAAAATGGCAGGATGGCACCGCAGCATCATGAAGAAAAACAGCCTGCGCAGGTATCGAAGAAAGAATCTTCAGTGCCGAAACCGGCAAGACTGCTGCTGACCATTCTGGTCGCCTTTGCCGGGGGAAGTCTGTTCCGGTTTCTGAAAATCAAATCAGGGGCATTGATCGGGGCAATTGCGGCTACGGCAATCCTGTCCATCTTCACAAATCTGGCTTATTTCCCGATCACGATCAAAACCGGTACACAGATCTGTGCCGGCGCCTATGTGGGAGCCCAACTGAAAAGAGAGACACTGACAGTTCTTCCGACACTGATCGTGCCGATCATGATCATGCTGATTGGCATGTTTATCTTCGTGTATGTATTCGGCCTGATCATGCAGAGAGTATCGCATCTGGACCGGCTGACTTCCCTGCTGATATCAACACCGGGCGGGATGCAGGAAATGTCACTGATGGCACAGGATTTCGACTGTGATGCGCCG
>JAFOIT010000040.1 GCA_017420585.1 Solobacterium sp. | reverse complement strand
GGAAAGCATGTCCGGCGGCCCGGCCCGCATGAGGACATCCCTGGTGCAGCTGCAGCAGATGGGGGTGTTTGAGCAGGTATCCGGGGTCCTGCTGGGGACGTTTACCCAGATGGACCGGGATGGTCTGAAACCGTCTGTGGCAGACATGCTGGCAGAACTCCTGCCGGAACACGTACCGCTGGCCCTGACCCCGTATATCGGGCATGGCAGGGATGCCAGAGCGATTGCAATCGGCCGGATGGCTGATCTGGAGGCATGAAAATGGAACGAATTAATATCCTGCTGTTTGAAAACTTTGAAACCCTGGACGTCTTCGGTCCGGTGGAAGCGTTCGGCATGACCGGGGCATTTGATATTCACTTCGTATCGCTGCCCGGCGGCATTGTCGTAAATAAGCACGGGGTGCGGATTGAGACCGAAAAGGCAGAACCGTGTCCGGACGGGATCTGGCTGATTCCGGGCGGGGGCGGCACCCGGCCGCTGGCCAGGGATGAGGAATTCATTGCGGCCCTGAAGGAACTCGTGAAGGACGCTGCGTATATCCTGACCGTCTGCACCGGCACCGCCCTGCTGGGCAGGACCGGCCTGCTTGATCAGAAAGATGCCACCTCGAACAAGCTCTCGTTTGCCTGGGTGCAGAGCTGCGGGGAACAGGTAAAGTGGCACCGGGAAGCCCGCTGGGTCAGGGACGGGAATATCTATACGTCGGCCGGCGTCTCAGCCGGAACGGACATGGCCCTGGGCTTTATCGCGGATCGGCTTGGGCAACAGGCGGCCGAAGAAGCAGCCCGGCGCATGGAATATCACTGGAATACAGACGCGGATCATGATATATTCTAGGGACTCGAGGACAGTATATGAATCTGAAAACAGCACGGAAAATCTCTGATGTCATTTACCTGGTTGAAATCGGCCTGGTCATGCTGTTTTTCATCCTCAAGCAGTACCGGACATATGTTTCCGCCGCTATTTTCGTTGTCCTTATGGTGTATTTCCTGTTTGGCGTGAAATTCATGCGCTGCCCGCACTGCGGCAAGCGGCTCCGCCGGTATGATGAAAAGTGCAGGCACTGCGGCCGGTCGGTGGACGCCGAGCCGAAGATCCGCAACCAGAAGAAAAAAGTCTGAGCTCCGTATAACAAAAAAGGAACTGCGCATAGGTACGCAGTTCCTTTTAACATGTTCCGGTAAAAATTATTCGTCTTCCATGTTGTTGTAGAGATCACAGATGATGTCTACACACTTTTCCAGACCGATCACACCGCTGTCCAGGGAGATATGGTAGTTGACCGCATCGCCCATCTCCATGTCGGTGTAACGCTGATAGTAGGCCTTTCTTCTCTCGTCCTTGTCCTTCAGGCGCTTCTCCGGGGTTTCATCGGTTTCGCCGTAGACCCTGACAATCCGGTCAGCCCGCCAGGCTGTATCCGCATGGATAAAGGCCTTCAGGACATTCGGTCTGTCCCGCAGGATGTAGTCTGCGCAGCGGCCGACGATCACGCAGGATTCCTTGTCCGCCAGCTGCTGGATGATCTGCAGCTGGGCCAGCCAGATGTAGTCCTGTGTGGAAAGACCGCGTTCGTCACGGGCCAGGAAGGCATTCGCAAACCAGCCTCTGTAAACCGTGTACTCACCGTTTTCCTTGATATAGTCACCATCAAGGCCGGTTTCCTCGGAAATCTTCTGGATCAGCTCCTGATCATAACACGGAATGCCGAGTTTCTCCGCCACTTCCTTGCCGATGGTTCTGCCGCCGCTGCCGAACTGCCGGCTGATCGTAATGATTTTCTTCATACTGTTCCTTCCTTTCCCTTTCATGGCATATTCATGCCGTGATGAAAGATCCATCCTCTGACTTAATTATCTTTGCAAAGCATATATTTTTTCAAGGGGAAATCCTGACATTTCTGTGTCAGAATATAATACATAAAGAACAGACAATTAAAATGACCTGAAAGGAGGAAACTCTGATGGAAAACAGAGAGGTACTGACCCTGCTCCCGAAAAAACGGTCTGGTATTCTGCGCCTGGTGTTCAGCCGGATCGGCCTTGTAGCCTGCCTGCTGGCTGTGGAAATCATCGTGCTGCTGGGATTCTATCTGTGGTTTGCGGACTATTTCAAGTGGTTTGCGACGGTTCAGGGCATCTTTTCGTTGATCATGGTTTTTTATCTGTTCAACAGCACAATGGATTACAGCGCCAAACTGACGTGGATGTTCATGATCATGCTGATGCCGGTACCGGCCACGATTTTCCTGTGGTTCACCCAGCGCAATATCGGGCACCGGGTGCTGCGGCAGCGGATGGAAGAGATGATTGCCGCGACAAAGACCAGCCTGGCCCAGGATCCGGAAACATTTGCCAGACAGGAACTGATTGACTCCGGGACGGATGATCTGTGCCGGTATCTGAACCGCAGCGGGTGCTTCCCGGTCTATGAACATACCCAGGTGAAGTTCTTCGGCAGCGGGGAAGAAAAGTATGAAGTGATGCTGACCGAGCTGGAGAAGGCGGAGAAGTTCATCTGGCTGGAATACTTCATCATTGACGAAGGCCTGATGTGGGGCAGCATTCTGAAGATCCTGGCGGACAAAGCCAAGGCCGGGGTTGACGTGCGGGTCATGTATGACGGCATGTGCGAGATTTCCACCCTGAACGCGAAGTATCCGAAAAAGCTGCAGGAACTCGGCATCCGCTGCAAGCCGTTTGCCGAAATCCAGCCGTTTATATCGTCCCACTACAACTACCGGGATCACCGCAAGATCCTGGTCATTGACGGCAAAACAGGCTTTACCGGCGGGGTCAACCTGGCCGATGAGTATATCAACCATATCGAGCGGTTCGGCCACTGGAAGGATACCGCCGTCATGCTGAAGGGCGAGGCGGTGCAGAGCCTGTCACTGATGTTCCTGCAGATGTGGAACATGACTGAGGAACAGGTCAGCTGGGAGGGGATCGAAATCCGGGAACCGGCAGAAAATGACGGCTATGTCATCCCGTACTGCGATTTCCCGCTGGATGCTGACAAGGTCGGCGAGAGTGTGTACATGGATGTCCTGTACCGGGCAAAGAGTTATGTGCACATCATGACACCGTATCTGATCCTGGACAACGAACTGGAAACGGCACTGAAATACGCGGCGGAACGCGGGGTGGATGTGAAGCTGATCCTGCCGGGAATCCCGGACAAGAAACTGGCGTATTCCCTAGCCAAGACGCATTACCGTTCACTGACTGCCTCCGGGATCAAAATCTATGAGTATACCCCGGGCTTTGTGCATGCCAAGGTATTTGTCAGTGATGACGAGAAGGCCGTAGTCGGCACGATCAACCTGGATTACAGAAGCCTGTACCACCACTTCGAATGTGCCTGTTACATGTACAAAACATCCTGTATCCCGGATATTGAGAAAGATTTCCAGGCAACCCTGCAGGAATGCCGTGAGGTAACCGCGGAAACAATCAAAAAGGAAAAGCTGTTCTACAAGCTGGCCGGCATACTGATGAAAACCATCGCGCCGCTGATGTAAAGAAAAAGGATCTTCTGTCCCGGACAGAAGATCCTTTTATGTGACTACAGTGCAAACGGCGGTTCCGCCGTGATCTCAGCCAGAAGGGCGCGGCACTGTTCCAGAGCTTCTTCCTCACCCTGCAGCAGGAAGAAACAGCCGCCTTCATATCCGGCTACTCCGCCGGCCCCGGCCAGGATGGCTTTGATGCCGAAGAGCTCCCGGAAGGCATCTGCTTCGGTATAGGCCGTACCGGGGGACACCATCATGCGAACCCCTGCGGTGCTGCTCTCATTGCACAGCTGCTCCATCATGTGGAAATCATTCCGGTTGCGCTTTTCCAGCCCGACAGGATGAATGAGCTTCAGCCGTCTGCCGATGACCGCTTTGGTCAGCGGTACCATGGTCCCGCCGGTCGGATTGCCGATCAGTACGGCTGCCTGATGGGTCAGCGGGTTGACCGCGTTGGCTCCCTTGAAGGCGATATCGTCCGGTCCGAGTTCATCGGCAATGTCAAACACCGTCTTGTCCCGGATGATTTCACCCTTCCGGATGATCAAATCGTATTTATCCACCGTATATTTTGCTTCGGCATCCGCCGGTTTGAAGATGCCGCGGTAGAAGCCGCGCACTTTTTCGTCATATCCGCAGAACTTCAGCAGTTCCTCTGCCAGGGCAGCGTTGGTGGAACCTTTGATGATCAGGATGGTATGTTCCTTCAATGCCGTCTGAACATCTTCACGGGCAGCCAGGCCTTTTGCGATCAGTCGTTTTCCCGCTGCCGGGGAAAGATAGGTCTGTATGATCATGGTTTCCTCCCTGAATCAGAGATCGATCTCGTATGTTATTTCCGTTGCGCCCGGGCAGACTTCCTCTGCGGATTCCTCTGCTGTCTTCACAAAACCCAGGGACTGATACATTTTGATTGCTGTTGTCAGTACGGAATGCGTGGTCAGCCAGACATGGGAATAGCCCATCTGCTTTGCCCAGTCCAGGGCAGTGGTCACGATTGCCTTGCCGAGGCCCATGCCCCGCAGTTCGTTTTCCACAATGAGGAAGCGGAGTCTTGCGACGTCATCGGTTTCGCCCATCAGGGTGATCGTGCCGGCAAACTTCCCGTCCTTCCGGGCAATCAGCAGGAAGTCTTTTCCTTCCCGCCAGTTCGCCGCGAAGTCACGCTGGGCCCGTTCGGCGTAGGGGTGTGATGAATCGAGGAAGCCGAATTCCTGACCGAAGATCTCACGCTGCCGGCGGATGGCCGTCTCCACATCCTCCGGGGTGAATTCCGTAGTCAGAAGAATATCTCTGTAATATTTCTCCATAGCGAATACCTCTTTATATTTTCATTATATCAATTGCCTGAAACACATGGTTTTTCCGGATCAATTTATACATAATGGAAATGATATGGAAAGACTGGAATTATTCATGCGGTCAGATGCCCTGGCCGACGAAGAGGCGATCGAGCCGCTGCTGAAGACGGCTGACCTGACCCGGCAGCTGATCAGTGCGCAGGCATATGATGACCTGTCAGTATTCATCCGCTATACGATACAGGAGGAATATTACGAGGCTTTTTCATGGATTCTGGAAGTGGTGCAGGAAGAGTATGACCGGCCGGACGCAGCCCTCCCGGCAGAAGCAGCCTGTGATCTGGGCCGCAGCATCAGGAACTATGACGCGTTCGCCGCGCGTCTGCAGTTTGATCCCGCTGTGCTGCAGAACGGGTTTGAGAAAGTATATGACGAACACCGGGAAGTGGATTCCTTCTTCAATATCTCCGTACACCGCACCGGGTATTCCCATATTTACCTGGTCACGGAAGAGAACTTTGATACCAGGGACAATGACTATATCAGGTACAGGCTGCTGTTCCGGAAAGAGCCGTGGTACCCATGATTCTGCCGGTCGCGTCTGTTTGAATATCACTGAAAAAGCTCTGATGCAATCATATCTGACTGCAGCAGAGCCTGTTTTCTTTGTGGCAATAAACGGTTTCAGGAATCAGGGAACATTTCTTCCCGGAATTCAGCGGTGGTCCAGAAGGGAATATATTCATCCAGTTCCTGCATCAGTTCATCATATGCAGAGGATTCAACAGAGTATATTTGCCGGGCATCACCCTGAACGATCTTGAGATAATCATTCCGGTAAAAGGAATACACAGTTTCATCTGACAGGCGGACCATATAGTTGATTTCTTTTTCATCCGTCGGTTTGTCTGTTTCTTTCAGGGCGGCGCTGCGGAGCACTTCCTGCAGTCTCGTGATAGTGTCTTCACCGGTTTCGCTGATGAACTGCCGGAACTGTTCGGCATATTCCTGCTCATCCGGAACCGCATTCGGATTGGCAGAGAGCCAGCCGCTGAGGTAAGGATCGACCCGTTCCGTGACCGGGTTTTTATAACGGAACGTTATGCGGAACTCGATTGAATCAGGTTCTGCATCAAGAAAAGAGGCGATCGGGGAGACAGTCTGATTTACGCAGCCGGTCAGAAGCAGGCCTGCCGCCAGGATGAGCCAGTAAACGGCTTTGCATTTCAGCTTCATTAGGGCAACCTCCTGTTTGCAAGTATAGAGTACAACCGTTTTTTAATTCAAGATAAAAAAACGGCCAGTACCCTGACCGTTATCGGTATTATGCGTCTGCTTCTGCCCGCTTTACCTGGATGTAGGCCTTGCCGCGCCAGCCGCCGGAGAAGAACCGCAGGCTGTTGATGAGCAGGGATGCTGCCCAGCCGCTGACCATGCCCATCCAGATGGAAATCTCTCCCAGCTGGATGATATGCACAAGGAAGTAGGTGACCGGGATGCGGACCCCGATCATGAAGAGGCTGGCAACCAGGGAGAACTTCGTGTCGCCGACCCCGCGGTGGAACTGGTTCAGGGTCTGGAACAGGGCGAAGATGACATAGAACCTTGCCGCAAAGCTGATCCCGAGACGGCCCAGGGCAATCACATTTGGATCATCCGCCAGCCCGAACAGGTTTATCAGGGGGACGGCTGCCACCGGCAGGACAAACGCCATGACGCCGCAGAAGACCGCCTGCATGATCATCGTGGCCTTGATGCCGTTGATGGCCCGTTTTTCGAGGCCTGCACCGATGTTCTGGCCGGCGAAGGTGGACAGGGCCATGGCCAGGTTCATCATCGGCATGGTGACGAAGCCCTCAATCCGGTTGGATACACCGAAGGCGGCCATCATGTCGGCACCGAAGAAGTTGACGAAGCTCTGCACGAACAGCATGCTCACCGAGATGATGGACTGCTGGATGGCAGCCGGCAGACCGTAGTTGATGATGGCACTCAGGATGTTCCGGTCAAAGACATATTCTTCCCGCTTGAGCTGGTAGATTTCCACCCGCTTGTTGATGTAGACAAAACACAGCACATCACTGAGGATCTGCGACATGACCGTGGCCACCGCCACACCCATGACGCCCCAGCCCAGGAACGCTACAAACGCGAAGTCCAGCACGATATTGGTGAGGGAGGCGATGATCAGGAAGTACAGCGGGGTCTTGCTG
>JAFOIT010000039.1 GCA_017420585.1 Solobacterium sp. | reverse complement strand
GAGCGCCGCCGGGTCAGGAATATCCGTGACCAGTACCGGGTCACCGTTTTCATCATGGACGGACTTCAGAACCCGGTATTCCCGGCCGGCTGCCGTCAGGGTGCCGCGGTCACTTTTCTGGCCGCCGCCCTGCGCATAGAAAATCGTGTCGGCCAGCACCAGGCACGGCTGTTCATCCAGAACCTTCACCCCGCGGACCACTGTATCGCAGCTGCGGCAGTAATTGTCATCATGGTAATTCATGGCTGTATCCTTTCTTCTCCGGAGCCGGCTTCACTCCCGTCTTCCCGACGGCGGCATTCAATATACATTAACGGCTGGGCGCCGTTCAATACCCGGTGGCCGATCTCTTCAAACCCGCAGGACTGCAGGAACAGGCGGTACCCGGCTTCATCCCAGCGGCGCGCAAAGCGGATCCCGCCCAGGGCAGACAGCCGCGGCAGCTTCCGGTCCCCGGCCTCTGTGTGCAGATAGTTCGGGGCAATCAGTATCCCCTGCGGTTTCAGCACCCGCCGGATTTCCCGCAGGGCCTGCAACGCGTCCGGGACAATGTGCAGGGCATTGGCAATGATCACCACATCAAATGTTTCATCGCCGAACGGCAGATCCATGGCATCCCCGTACCGGAACACCAGGTTTTTCGGCCCGCCTTTTTTCCGCGCCCTGGCCAGCATGCCTTCGGATATGTCTACGGCCACCATGTGCCGGGCATACACCGCAGTCCGGCGGGCCAGCTCACCGGTGCCGGCCGCGATTTCCAGGACATCCTTGTCCCGGATCACCGTACAGATGCGGCGGTACATGACCGCGGCGGCTGAACGGTTCCGGCGCATGAAAAGATCATAGACCGGTGCATAGAAATCCCAGATGCGTGAACCTGCCATTGTTCCCCTTCCTGACTGTCATCAATACTATACCAAATCCCGGGTATGCGGGCATAAGAAAACCCCGGCCGGCAGGCGGACAGGGCTTCCAGAGTTACTGCAGTTTTTCTTTGGCTTCGTCCTGGGCCTGGCGGGCCTGTTCAGCCACTTCCATCTCAGCCGCTTCCTTCTGCTGGCGCCGGAATTCCTTTGCCTTGCGTTCCTGTTCTTCCCGTATCCGGGCATCTTCCGGGGTCAGGTATGTGAAGAACGGGATGAAGTTGATAATGACCACCAGGATTGCCAGGATAACGGAAGCCTTGGAACGGATGGTTACGTCCTGGATCAGCGCTGTCCAGTTATTGCTTGAAGCCAGGTTCTGAATGCGGTAATACCCCATGATCAGGAACCCGACAAGGCAGATATAACTCAGAATGGCAAGCAGCCCGGTGCGCTTTCCCTTCTTGGAAAGCGGGATGGCAAGTGCCGCCAGAAGAACAGAAACCAGCATCAGTGCGTAGCCAATCAGATTCAGTTGATCCTTTAAGTCTGTCATGATATTTTGTATCCCCTTTTATTAGAATTTATACTTTTTGCGCTTATTATTCAAGCGGACCTGGTTTGCCTGGGCTTCGGCCCGGTCCATCATCTTCTGCAGGTTTTCTTCGTTCAGGCTGCCGCTGCGCTGCATGCTGCTGAAGGCATCCATGGCCTTCTTGGTCTTCTCGAACTGGGTGATCAGCCGGTTGACATCGGTGACCGTCGTACCGGAACCCGCCGCAATGCGCCGCTTCATCGTCCCGCGCAGTTTTTCCGGGCTGCGCCGTTCAGCCGGGGTCATGGACTGGATGATCGCCTTGGTCTTCTTCATATTGTTGTTGGCCTGGTTTTCATCAATCAGGTCGGCATACTGGGAATAACCCGGCAGCATCTTCAGGATGCCGCCCAGCGGGCCCATCTTCTGCATCTGTTCCAGCTGGCTCAGCATGTCCTCCAGGGTGAACTGTCCCTCCATGAGGCGCTGGGCCGCCTTTTCGGCTTCTTCCATGTCGATGGTTTCCTGGACTTTTTCCACCAGGGTAACGACATCGCCCATGCCGAGGATCCGGTCAGCCATGCGGTCCGGATAGAAGATATCCATGTCCTCGATCTTTTCGCCTTCACCGACAAACTTGACCGGCACATTGGTGATCCTGCGGACCGACAGCACACCGCCGCCGCGGGAGTCACCGTCAAACTTGGTGACGACAAGCCCGGTCAGGGGCAGCTGGTCGGCAAAGGCCTGGGCCACGTGGATGATATCCTGGCCGGTCATCGCGTCAACGGTCAGCAGGATCTCATCGCAGTGCACAAGTTCGTTGATATCGGCAAGTTCCTGCATCAGTTCGTCATCGACATGCAGGCGGCCGGCCGTATCGATAAACACGGTGTCATAGCCCTTTTCGGCCGCATACTCCATGCCCAGCCGGACTGTTTCAAAGGCATCGGTGCCGGTCCCCTTCGTGAAGACCTCCACACCGATCTCGTTCCCCAGGGTCTGGAGCTGCTCTATCGCTGCCGGCCGGATGACGTCCGCCGCGATCAGCATCACCTTACGGTTGAACTTCTGCTTGCAGATGCGGGCGATCTTGGCCACGCTGGTGGTTTTGCCGGTGCCCTGCAGACCGACCAGCATGATGGCCGTAATGCCTTCTTCCTTGAAGTTCAGGCCGGCCTGTTCGGTGCCGAGCAGTTCAATGATCTCGTCATGAACGATCTTGACGAGCATCTGGCCCGGTTCCACGCCGTTGAGGACGTCCTCGCCGCGGGCCCGCTGCCGGATATCCTCCAGGAATTCCTTGACAATCTTGTAGTTGACATCCGCCTCAAGCAGCGCAATCCGCACTTCCTTGAGCATGTCCTCCATATTCTTGTCGGTCAGCCGGCCCTTGCCGGATACGTCACGCAGTGTCTTGCTCAGACGTTCGCTTAATGAATCAAATGCCATATGCTATCTCCATTCCTCGGGAATATCCATCGTGAAGATCTGGCGGCAGACGGCAATCTGCCGGGATTCTTCGTGCCATTCGATGCAGGTCTGCAGGGTGAGCATGCGCTCGCCGTCCGCGATTTCCACACCGGTATCGTAGAGCCGGGCGCCATCGATGGCGGCGGTATATTCCGCAAAATAATCACTGTCGTATTCAGTCAGGTTGAACTGCAGGTCTTCCCGGGCCATGTCCCCGTATTCGGTCTGGACCAGCGGGCAGTCATAGACGTAGGCCAGTTCATAGCCGTAAAGATGATCTTCCGTCAGCAGCACCACCATCCGGTTGTCCGGATAGACAGCTTCGTCCCGCAGCAGGGCCAGCGGCGTGAACATGAGCGTGCGGTCATACGGGCTGCGCCGCTCATAGACATAGTGGCCGTAAATGATGATGTTCTCATCGGTTTCGGGATTGTTGCGGTAATCCATGAATGCCGAACCGTATGAACGGTACGACATGTCTTCCCAGTTGACGGTCAGGTATTTGCTGTTGTCCGAGCTCTGTACCACCGGCTGCTCAACCAGTCCGGAAGTGAAATACAGATAAGCCTTCACTTCATTGTTGATATCATGATCCTGCCGGAACAGACGGTATTTCCCTTCGGCCGTATCGATATCCAGCCAGTCCGGCACGGGCTCCGGAGCCGCTGTTTCCGCCGGGGTTTCTGCCGGTGTTTCCGCCGGTTCAGCCGTCACTGCCGCCGGCTGGGTTTTCGCCGGCCGCAGGTTCCAGGCCAGCAGTCCGAGCAGGCAGACCAAAACCGCCGCCGCTGCCGTCAGCAGAAGCTTCGCACCCTTTTTCATCCGTCTTCTTTTTCCGCCTGCCATAACATGAGTATTTTAGCAGATTATCCGTCCCGGTTACAGAAGCGTACGCAAAAATATGATATAACGGAAGCAGGGAGGAACCTATTATGCCGGATAACATTGAAACCATGTCAGATCATGAACTGCTGATGGAACTGGTCAGGGAACAGCAGCGCCGGGACAAACGTGAAAAAACCAGACTGTACATCAGCCTGGCTGTTCTCCTTGTCATTGTGGTGATCCTGGCAGTCTGGGTACCGAAAATCATCGCCCTGCAGCGTGAACTCAATGACACCCTGCAGCAGATCAACGCCGTCGCCGAACAGGTGGAAAACACTCTGGACGGCATTGACCTTGAAGGCCTGAAGAATATCATGGAAACCCTTCAGAAAGCTATTCAGAAGCTCTCTCCGTTCATCCACTGATCAAAAGCTGACCACGTGCACATCATTGCCGTGGTCCTGCAGCAGTTTCAGCAGGTCCGCGAACTGCAGCCAGACCGTGGCGGTGTTTTCGTTGGGATGCACGCCGATGATGCCCCCGGCAAGGTCTTCGTCCAGATACACATGGACCATGGCCTGTTCATCATTCAGAATACCAAGAGGTGTGACCGCACCTCTTTTCAGTTGCAGGATCCGTTCCAGGTCCTCTTCGGACGCGAAGCCGAGCCGCCTGGTGTTATAGGTCTCCTGGAACTGCTTCAGGTCAAAGCGCTTGTCCTCGCGGATCACGATCAGATAGTATTCCTTCTTCCGGGCATCGCGCACGAACAGGTTCTTCGCCACCTTTTCCGGCCACGGCAGCCCGAGTTCCAGCATCTCCTCAATGGTATAGATCGGGGCATGTTCTGTGGCCTCAAAAGTAATCCCCTTCGCTTTCAGATAGGCATATATTTCCTGTTTGTTCATACGGACTTCCTTCTAGACCAGCATGGCCAGCTGTTCCTTGTCCAGCCGGACGGTGATATGGGAGGAACGGCAGTGGATTTCCCCGTCGGTGTGGACCCAGAGCGGGCGGTCTGCCTTCATCTCGATGGTACGGCTGCGGCCGGTCACAACCCGGTCTGTCTGTTCCAGATGGCGGCCCTCATAACTTGACGGGAACAGCCGGAAGAAGTCAGCCGTGCTCAGGTCATGCACCATGCAGTAATCCAGCAGCCCGTCGTTGTCCACGGCGTGCGGGCAGAACATGAAGCCGCCGCCCTCATAACGGTGGTTCATCGCCACCGCAAACATGCACCGGTGCTGCTGCAGGGTCCCCTCATCCGTTTTCATGTCGAGATAAAAACTCTCATTGCGGAAGATCAGCCGCATCGCCACGGCAATATAGGACAGCTTCCCGGCCCGGATCTTATTCAGGATCTTCTTTGTCTGCGAATACAGTACGCCCTCGCAGATCTCGGCATCAAAGCCCAGCCCCGCGCTGATGACAAACCGCCTGGTCAGGGGTTCTGTCCGGAAAGCCGGATCCTGTTTCAGGGTCAGCGGATCGATCCGGTCACAGGTGTCATGCATGGTTACTTCACCGACATCGATGGTCCGGACGATACTGCCGCTGAGAATCCGCTTCATGGTCAGCATCGGGTCATGCGGCACAGCCAGGTCCCGGGCCAGATCGTTGCCGGACCCGCAGGGCACAAAGCCGAACCGGATGCCGCGGAACCGGGCCAGCCCGTTGACGGCTTCGTTGACACTGCCGTCCCCGCCGATCACCACGATATCCGTGTCCTCACCGCCGGCACTCAGCTGGCGGGCCAGGGTTTCGATGGAAAGATCCGGCCGGGAGAAATGGACTGTATAAGGCCTGTCCTGGCCGGCCAGAACGGGCTCGATTTTCTTCCAGATCTGGCCGGCGTGCCCGGAAGCACCGGCCGGATTGACAATGATATGCAGCATACCGTGAACTCCTTGTAAACTGTCCCAATTATAGCAGAAGACCGCCGCAGCGGTCTTCAGTTTCAGATCTGTTCCATCGTTCTGTACAGCAGGGTATACAGGGTGGTTGCTTCTTCGGGGGTAATCTTGATGCAGGAGCCGACCTGCAGCGGGATCGCGGCGGCCCTTTCCTTCAGTTTCCGGCCTTCTTCCGTCAGCCAGATGCGGACCATCCGTTCATCATCCTTGCACCGGCGCCGCTCCACCAGATGTTTTTCTTCCATTTTCTTCAGCATCGGGGTCAGCGTGCCGCTGTCCAGGTACAAACGCTCACACAGGTTCCCTACGCTCAGGCCGTCTTCCGCCCACAGCAGCAGGAACACCAGATACTGCGTATAGGTAATGCCCAGCGGCTTCAGATACGGCGTGTACTGGCCGACCACCATGCGGGCACACGCATACAGCGGGAAGCACAGCTGGTTTTCCAGGCGGAGTGCTTCATCCGGGTTATAGTACTCCGGCAGTTTGTTTTCTTCCATCCGGCACCATCCTTTCTGTGCAATTATACTGCATCCGTTTGAATTTGAAAAAACTTATTACAGAAGCGATGCCACGCAGCGGGCCACTTCCGCCATGTCGGCTGTCGGTTCAAAGCGGGCGACAACATTGCCCTGGCGGTCAACCACGAATTTTGTGAAGTTCCATTTGATTTCCGGGTTGTTCTTGTAGTTCTTGTCGATCTTCGACAGCATTGCGCCCATGGCCATGGCCTTCATGCCCCGGCCGAAGCCTTCAAAGCCCTTCTGGCTCTTCAGGTAACCGTACAGCGGCAGCGCGTTTTCACCGTTGACTTCGCTCTTCTTCATCTGCGGGAACTGGGTGTTGTAGTGCAGGGTGCAGAACTCATGAATTTCCTCATCAGTGCCCGGGGTCTGGCCCATGAACTGATTGCACGGGATGTCAATGATTTCGAGCCCTTTCTCATGGTAATCTTCGTACATCTTTTCGATATCTTCGTACTGCGGAGTGAAACCGCAGCCGGTGGCTGTGTTGACAATGAGCAGAACTTTGCCTTCGTAATTCTTCAGGGAAACTTCTTCCCCGGCTGTATTGGTAACGCTGTAATCATAGATGCTCATGATGATTCCCTCCTTATATTTCTTACAATTATATTTTATCAAATTAATATGTCGTGTCAACAGAAAAGATCCCCGCAGGGATCTTTTCTTCAGGTCATGTTATTCTACTGCGTTGACCATGGCCAGGACCGCGGTCTTGATCGCTTCGTTGACCGCCAGGGCTTTCTGCCGGCTGGCCTGCCGGGTGTAGAAATAGAACTTGATCTTCGGTTCGGTACCGGACGGCCGGATGGCGAACCAGCTGTCATTGTCCAGCCAGAAGCGCAGAACGTTGGAAGCCGGAATATCCTCGTAGCCGTTGATGTAATCCACGACCTTGACGACCCTGGCCCCGGCCACTTCCTTCGGCAGATTCTCACGGACATGTTTCATCATCCGCCGGATCCGCTCGGCCCCGGCAATGCCTTCCAGGATGATATTCGGCTCATCCTCGGCAAAGAAGCCGTATTTCTCGTAGAGTTCCTGCAGTACGTGCCAGAGGGTCTTCCCCTGCCGGCGGTAGTAGGCCGCCGCTTCCGCCACCAGCATGCCTGCGGAAATGCCGTCCTTGTCCCGGATTTCCGGGCAGGCCGCATAGCCGACGGATTCCTCATAGCCGAACAGATACTGATAGCCCATCTTCTCCAGTTCCGGGATCCGGCCGCAGATATTCTTGAAACCGGTCAGCGACTCGAACATCCTGACGCCATAGGCTTCGGCAATGATCGTGCTCATTGAACTGGTAACGATGGATTTGACCATGGCGCCGTTGGCCGGCAGGGTCCCGGCATCCCGGTGTCCCTCAAGGATGTAGTTGACCAGCAGATAGCCGGTCTGGTTGCCGTTGAGCGGTATATAGTTCCCTTCGTCATCGCGCAGTTCGATCGCGAACCGGTCCGCGTCAGGATCTGTTGCCAGCAGCAATTCAGCCCCGGTACGCCGGCCCAGCTCCTCACTCAGCCGGAACGCGGCAGGTGCTTCCGGGTTGGGATAACCGACGGTCGTGAAGTCCGGATCGGGATCCTTCTGTTCCTCCACGATATGCCAGCTGCGGAAACCGCGGTCCTTCATCATCTCGGTGAACGGCACGGCCCCGGCCCCGTTGAGCGGTGTATAGACCAGCGGGATATCCAGGTCCAGTTCATTCCAGTCATGAATGGCCAGGCTTTCAACCAGATCCAGATACGCCCGGTCATATTCCGGCCCGAGCACGACGATCTTCCCGCTCTTCACGCCTTCATCAAACGGCATGCACTGCACGTCCGTGAACGGGTCAACCGCCTGAATCTGCCGGTACATGCCGTCAGCGATTTCACTGCTGACCTGGCAGCCGTCACTCCAGTAGGCCTTGTACCCGTTGTAATCCTTCGGGTTGTGGGAAGCGGTGATGTTGATGCCGGATGTGGTGCCGAGTCTGCGGATCATAAAGGCCAGTTCAGGGGTTGGCCTGAGATCCGGGAAGACATATGCCTGGATGCCGTTGGCCGCGAAGATGCCGGCCGCCAGCTGGGAGAATTCCTTCGAAAAGTGCCGCGGGTCATGGGCAATGACCACACCCCTGTCCATGGCAGAGCGGCCATGTGAGATGATGTAGCGGGCGATGCCCTGGGTTGCCTTGCCGACGGTATAGACGTTCATGCGGTTTGTGCCGGCCCCGATCTTGCCGCGCAGGCCGGCCGTGCCGAATGACAGTTCCTGATAAAAGCGCTCCTCTATTTCTCCGGGATTATCCTTTATATCTTCCAGTTCCGCGAACAGCGGATCCTGCGGGGACAGTTTCTGCCGCCACAGGTTGAATCTTGACATAGCGTCCATGAATGATATCCTCCATAGTTCCTGTATTCTGTTTTCAGTATACATTTTTTTCACTGAATGAAAAACCGGCGTCTGTTATGATATCGCTATGAAACGTTTTCTCCTGCTGGTTGCGGCCTTCCTGCTATGTGCCTGTTCTGCCCCCGCTGCCGGGGCTGTTGAACATGCGCCGGTCAGCGCGGTGATTGTCTCGGATCTGCACTATACGGCCGGCAAGGCTTCCGGGCAGATCATCCCGGCCATGACACACATCGATGAGCTGACGCAGGCCATGATCCGTGAGGTCATTGCCCTGAAACCGGATGTGCTGATCCTGACCGGTGACAATACCAACAGCGGCAGGCCCGCCGATGCTGAACAGCTTTGCACGTATCTGCAGGAAGCAGCTGACGCCGGCATCCGGGTG
>JAFOIT010000001.1 GCA_017420585.1 Solobacterium sp. | reverse complement strand
TGTAAACCAAAAATATAACTAAAGGTTTACGAGAGGAGAACACAACATGCATTTAACCGTAAGACAGATGGCCCTGACTGCCATGATGGCCGCGCTGATCAGTGTGCTGGCCCCGATTGCCATCCCGCTGGCCGGCGGGGTGCCGGTATCCCTGGCAACCCTTGCCGTGATGCTGACGGGTGCCCTGCTGAAGGAGAAGCTGGGGACGCTGGCAGCCCTGATCTATATTCTGACCGGTATGATCGGAATGCCGGTCTTTGCCAATTACAGCGCCGGCGCAGCGGTTGTTTTCGGTATGACCGGAGGCTATATCATCGGATATCTGCCGCTGGCGTATATCACCGGCCTGGTTTACCGCAGATACAGCAGGGAGGGGACGAACACGGCGGCACTGGCAGCCGGCATGGTGCTGGGCACAGCGGTCCTGTATGCCCTCGGCACTGCCTGGTTCATGAAAAGCACCGGCATGACCCTGTCTGCTTCCCTGGCCGCCTGCGTGATCCCGTTCCTGCCGGGTGATGTCCTGAAGATGGCTGTGGTGGCTGTACTGGCCCCACGGCTGGAAAGCAGTGTCAGCCACGTGCTGGCCGTGTCGCATTAAAAAGACCGGGATTACCAGTCTTTGATCGAAATCTCACCGGACTGCAGAGTCTGCACCGAGCCGTCCGGTTTTTTGATGAGGATGTTGCCGTCGTCGTTGATGGCTTCGGCCAGGCCGGTATACATCTCATTGTTGTATGTATAGGTGATCTGCCGGCCCAGGACAATGCTGTCCCGGCGGTACAGGTCCATCATGGCCGGATCATCGAGATGGCTGATGTGGTAAAGCAGCCGTTCCCGGAGAAGGGCAGCCAGGGCATTGCGGGAAATACCCTCCGCTTCAAGGGAACCTGCGATCGAGCTGATCTCATCCGGGAAGGCCATGGTGCGGCAGTTGATGCCGATACCGATAATTACCGCAGTGACCTTTCCGGCCGCAAAGTCCGTGACTGCTTCGCTGAGGATGCCGGCAATCTTCTTTTTGCCCAGGAACAGGTCGTTGACCCACTTGATGCCGGGCCGGATATCGGTGACGGCGTATACTGCCTCAACCGCGGAAACCGCCGCTGCCGGGGTGATGCGGGAAATGTATTCGGTGTGCTCCGGATGGATGATCAGTGAGAAATACAGGCCGGAATTGCTCGGGGAATAGAATGAGTGTCCCTGCCGGCCGCGCCCGGCGGTCTGGTGGTTGGCCAGGACCAGGGTGCCGTGCGGCGCGTTCTGCGCGGCCAGGATCTTGGCATAGTTGTTGGTGGAATCGATTTCCTCAAATACATATACCGGGGCGGTGATTTCCGGCACAATCCGGCTGACCGCTTCTGCCGACAGGAAATCATTGTTGGCGGTAAAGGTATATCCGGCAGGTGAGGAGGCAATATCGAAGCCCTCGTGCTTCAGTGCCCTGACGGCTTTCCACACCGCTGCCCGTGAAACATGATACCGGGAAGCCAGATCTTCACCGCTGAATGCAGTCAGCGGATGGAGGGAAAACTCCCGGAGAAGTTCGTCTTTCAGTGCCATAACAGCTGTCCTTTCAAACGATGTCATCGTACTCAATTCCGGGACGGAAGGCAAGTTGTTTCAGGAACCCGGAACATGGTTATAATAGAATCATGACAGAGAAAAAACGGATTGCCGTCATCGGTGCCGGCCCGGCCGGCTATACGGCGGCGAAGGAACTGCTGCAGAACGGATTCGCGGTGGACATCTATGAAAAAGAGGCAGAACTGGGCGGGGCGGTGTATACCGGTATACCTGTTTTCCGGATGCCGAAACAGTTTCTGCAGAAGGAATACCGAACCCTGCAGGAGCTGGGCTGCGGTTTCCGCTTCGGCTGCCGGGTGGACCGGGAGATGTTTGCTCGGCTGCGGGAATCCTATGACGGGGTTCTGGCTGCCATCGGAGCCCAGGTGGAAAATACCTTCGGCTTTGCGGTTGGTAACGGTGTGGCAGCGGGCCTGACCCTGCTGTATGACCTCAACATCCTGCACCGGGCTGAAGCCTATGCCGGATACCGGAAAGCCATTGTCTGGGGCGGCGGGAACGTGGCCATGGACTGTGCCCGCAGCCTGATCCGGATCGTGCCGGAAATAACGGTGGTATACCGGCGCTCGGAAAAGGAAATGCCGGCGAACGCGAAGGAAATCAATGACGCCAGAAAGGAAGGTGTAAAGTTTGCCTTCCTGACCAATATCAAGGAAATCGAACGGGATGATGCCGGTGCCGTCACGGCTGCGCAGGTCATCCATATGTCGCTGGGAGAACCGGATGAAAGCGGCCGGGCTTCCTTCCATGAAATCCCGGGCAGTGAGGAAACGCTGCCGGCAGACCTGGTCGTCATGGCGATCGGCCAGAAAGTGGACTTCACGGTGCTGGCGGACAATCTGCGAATCACTGCCGGACATATGACAAACATCAAAAACGTGTGGACAGCCGGGGATGCCTGGACCGGCCCGAAGACCATCGGGGCG
>JAFOIT010000038.1 GCA_017420585.1 Solobacterium sp. | reverse complement strand
CCTGGGACTGGGCGCTTGATACAGTTGACGAGCTCTACTACAAGCGTCTGCGGGACGACCTCTACGACTGAGGCTTCCTTCAGAAATACCGGATCAAAAAATGCATGGTGTGAAAACATCATGCATTTTTGTTATCCACGGAGACAGAGGCGCTATAGTATAAAGGCTGGATTACAGAATACAAACGGAAAAAACAGCCTGGCTGCCATGTCAGGCTGTTTTTGTGTATTCAGCAGGATGTGAGTTCGATCAGCCGGTAGATTTTCCCGTATGCCTTCCCCGTGAACATCAGCCGGAAGAAGCCCAGCCGGCTGACGCGGGCCTTGCCGAACAGCGGGATGAACAGGGTCCGGCTGACATTTTTCAATTCAGAGCCTCCGGAATCCCGGCCAGTTCCTGGACAACAGCGTCGCATTCGGTGTTTTCCGTTCCCGGACGGGGATGCACGTAGATGGTCTTCATGCCGGCTGCCCGGCCGCCGGCGATATCCTTGGCCGGATTGTCGCCGATCATGATGTATTCGTCATAATCCCCGGCCCGCTTCATCGCTTCCAGAAAGAGCTCGGCTCTGGGCTTTTCCCAGCCGATATCGGCGCTGAGCAGGGTACCGCGGATATACGGGGAAAAACCGAACGATTCCGCCACAGCCGGCAGTTCGGGAAAGTTGCTTGAGAGTATGTAGTTGTCATAACCGCGCTCATGACATGTTTTCAGGGCCGCCGCCGCATCCGGATAGGGTGTATAGATTTCACTGGACGTGACAATCTGCCGGAACCGGCGGGCCGTATTGTCCGCTGCTTCGGCACTCATGCCATGGGCCAGGCAGAAGTCCTTCATGGCTGTCTGCAGGTCAGTCCACCACAGTTCGCCGGTGCGCCCGGTAAAGCCGCGGTCCGGGTTATGCCAGCTGACATGGGCATGCAGGAAATCATACAGTTCCGCTTCGGCCAGGACCATGCCATTTCCGGCCAGGGCATCGCGGAAGGATTCATAGAAGGATTCATTCGCGTAGATCAGGGTGCCGTCGAAATCCCAGAACAATGCTGTTTTCATAAAGAAGATCCCCTCAGAAAAATTCTAGCATGCGAGGCTTTCTTTTTCGCGGAAATAATTGACATATTAGACGCGCCTAACTACAATATGTTAGTGAGTTAGTTAACATGAACTAACCGATTTGGAGGTAAAGTGTATGATGCCGTTGTCCTATGCCGCACCGGGTGAAATGAATGTCATCCGGAAGGTGAGCGGTAATCCGGGAGTCAAAAAACATCTGGAGGATATGGGGTTTGTTGTGGGGGCGCCGATTATGGTTGTGTCCACAATAAACGGCAACCTGATCGTAAACGTCAAGAATACCAAGGTTGCACTGGATAAAGAACTTGCCGCAAAAATCATGATTTAAAGGGGGAGATTTCCATGAAAACACTGAGAGATGTTGCCATCGGCGGAACCTGCACAGTCAAGAAACTGCATGGTGAAGGGGCCGTCAAGCGCAGAATCATGGACATGGGTGTTACGAAGAATGTTGAAATCTATGTCCGCAAGGTCGCACCGCTGGGGGATCCGATTGAAGTGACGGTCCGCGGGTACGAACTGTCCATCCGCAAGGCGGATGCCGAAAAAGTTGAAGTTTATGACGAAACGGAGGAAACAGCCGCATGAGTATCAGAATAGCACTGGCCGGCAACCCGAACAGCGGCAAGACGACCCTGTTCAACCAGCTGACCGGCTCCAACCAGTTTGTCGGCAACTGGCCGGGCGTAACGGTTGAAAAGAAAGAAGGCAAGCTCAAGGGCCATGAAGATGTCATCGTCACTGACCTGCCGGGTATCTACTCGCTGTCCCCGTATACACTGGAAGAAGTCGTTGCCCGTGAATACCTGATTACCGAACGTCCGGACGCGATCCTGAATATCGTTGACGGGACAAACCTGGAGAGAAACCTGTATCTGACAACCCAGCTGACGGAACTGGGCATCCCGGTTGTCATCGCCGTCAACATGATGGACCTGGTCGAAAAGAGCGGGGATGAAATCGATCTCGAACAGCTCGGCCGGGAAATGGGCGTGAAGATCGTCAGTATCTCTGCCCTGAAAGGCACGAATATCGACGCTGCCGCCGAGGCTGCCGTCGAAGCCGCAAAGAACGGCAAAACCATACCGATGCACACCTTCGGCGGTTCTGTGGAGCATGCCCTGGCACACATCGAGGAAGCCTGTGTCCACAGCCTGCCGGAAGAACAGCAGCGCTGGTATGCCATCAAGATCTTCGAGCGTGACCCGAAGGTCATGGAAAACCTGAAGCTGAGCCCGGAAACAGTCGCCCATATCAACAAGGATATTGAAGCGGTTGAAGCGGAAATGGATGATGATGCCGAAGCGATCATCACCAACGAAAGATATATCTATATCGGCAATCTGCTGAAGGGTATTTACCGGAAGAAGGCGGCCGGCCAGATGAGCACATCCGACAATATTGACCGGATCGTGACCAACCGGATCCTCGGCCTGCCGATCTTCGCGGCCATCATGACCTTTGTCTACTGGCTTGCCATGGGCCCGTTCGGATCCTTCCTGACAGACTGGACAAATGATGTCTTTGCCGCAGAATTCATGGAAGGCGGCGCCGCGGCGCTGCTGGAGAGCTGGGTTGTCGCAGACTGGCTGGTCAGCCTCGTTGCGGACGGTGTAGTACTCGGGGCCGGTGCGGTGCTCGGTTTCGTACCGCAGATGCTTGTGCTGTTCCTGATGCTGTGCATCCTGGAAGATGTCGGCTATATGGCCCGTGTTGCGTTCATCATGGACCGTCTGTTCAGAAGATTCGGCCTGTCCGGCAAGTCCTTCATCCCGATGCTGATCGGCTCGGGCTGCGGCGTACCGGCTGTCATGGCTACCCGGACAATCGAAAATGAACGTGACCGCCGGATGACGATCAT
>JAFOIT010000037.1 GCA_017420585.1 Solobacterium sp. | reverse complement strand
GTCGGCATCTGGATGAAGACACCGGCCAACACGAACATCACGATTGACCTGTGGACCGGCAACGGCAAGCGCACGCACGGCAACGGCAAGATGGCTGTCGGTCATCAGATGGCCAATATGAGCGGAGCAAGAAAGATGCAGCCGAACCTGCGGAATGTCCCGTTCGTGTTCGACCCGTTTGCTTTCCGGCACGTTGACGCTGTCCTTGCCACGCATTATCACCACGATCACATGAGTGAGGAATGGGCTGCCCATGTCATTCATTCCGGTATGACTACAACCGATGAAAACGGCAAGGAGATCCCGGTTCCGTTTATCGGCCCGTACAAGTCCTGCGAATTATGGCAGAAGTGGGGCGTTCCGGCAGATCGCTGCATCGTTGTCAAGCCGGGCGATGTCATCAGGTTCAAGGATCTTGAAATCGTCTGTCTGGAAGCCTTTGACCGCACCTGCCTGGTCACAACCGACTCCACCGGACCGGACCGTGAGGAACTGGCTGGCAAGAACCTGCTGACTGACATGGATGAAAAGGCCGTCAATTACCTGATCAAGACGCCGGGCGGCAATATCTATCATTCCGGTGATTCGCACTTCTCCATCGGTTTTGCCAAGCACGGCAAGGAACATGACATCGATGTCGCGTTCGGTGCCTTCGGGGAAAACCCGGTCGGCATCCAGGACAAGATGACATCCGTCGATATCCTGAGAATGGCGGAGAGTCTGCGCTGCAAGGTCGTCATTCCGATCCACCATGATATCTGGAGCAATTTCCAGGCTGATACCGAAGAAATCCGGCTTCTGTATGACTTCAAGAAGCCGAGAAACAACTATCAGTTCCATCCGTTCTTCTGGCAGGTCGGCGGGCAGTACACCTATCCGCAGGATCAGGACATCATGTACTATCACCATCCGCGGGGCTTTGAGGATTATTTTGAAAATCCCCGGAATGTACCGTTTGATTCCATCCTGTAGGAAATATCGCCGCAGACTGCCTTTACGGGCAGATGCCGGCTTCATGTACGGAAACAGAACAGAAAAAAGGGACAGTTCACTGAACTGTCCCTTTATCTGTCAATAGCGGGATTTACCTGCTTTTGACAACTTCAACGATGTGCTCGGCGCAGATGCCGTACTTCTTCAGGACTTCCGCCGCCTTGCCGCTTTCACCGAACGTATCTTCGACACCGATCGGATAGACCGGGGTGCCCGGCTCTTGTGCTGCCGTTTCGGCAACAGCGGAGAACAGGCCGCCGATCACACTGTGCTCTTCCAGGCAGAAAGCCTTCCTGTGGCTTCTGAGCTGGGCCAGAATGCCTTCCTTGTCCAGCGGCTTCAGGCAGGCCACGTTGACCACACTGACGGAAATGCCGTCTTTTTCAAGCTCTTCAGCTGCCTTGAGCGCTTCCTGAACCATCAGGCCCATCGCGAACAGGACGACATCAGTGCCCTGTTTCAGCACTCTGACTTTCGTGAAATCAAAGACCGTGTTTTCGTCAAAGACATCTTCGACTTTGCCTCTGCCGAGTCTGACGTAGCACGGGCCCTTGAGATCAGCGACATAATCGATTACGGCTTTTGTCTCATACTGGTCGCAGGGAACAAAGACAGACATGTTCGGCAGAGACCGCATGATGGCCACATCTTCAATGGACTGGTGGGAGGCACCGTCTTCACCGACGGAAAGCCCGGCGTGGGTGGCGCAGACCTTGACATTGAGATTCGGATAGCAGATCGAGTTGCGGATGATTTCAAAAGCTCTTCCGGCTGCGAAGACCGCAAAACTGCTGGCAAAGACGGTTTTCCCGGATGCGGCGAGACCGGCAGCCATACCCATCATGTTCGCTTCGGCGATGCCGGCATTGAAATGACGTTCCGGGCAGGCCTTCCTGGCTTCGGCTGTTTTTGTTGATTTTGTCAGGTCGGCGTCAAGAACGACGATATCTTCACGGGCACTGATCAGTCTGGCCAGTTCCTGACCGTAAGCACTTCTCGTTTCCTGTGCCATTTATCCTTCCTCCTTCAGATCCTTCATGGCCTGTTCAAACTGCTCCGCGTTCGGGGCAGAACCATGCCATGCGTAGTTGTTTTCCATAAAGGAAACACCTTTTCCCTTGACCGTATGGGCGATGATGGCGGTCGGCTTTCCCTTTGTCTCCCGGGCTTCCCTGAAGGCGGCTTTCAGGGCATCGTAGTCATGGCCGTCGCATTCAACGGCATGCAGGCCGAACGCCTCGGCTTTTTCCTTCAGGGGCAGCGGGCCGATAACGTCCTGGACATTACCGTCAATCTGCAGGCCGTTCTGGTCAAAGATCACACATAAGTTGTCAAGGTTGTAGTGGGCGGCAGCCATCATGGCTTCCCAGACAATGCCTTCTTCGCTTTCGCCGTCACCGACCAGCGCATAGACACGGTAGGGGACCTGGTCAAGTTTGTTGGCAATGGCCATGCCGACAGCGGCCGATACACCCTGGCCCAGGGAACCGGTTGACATATCAACACCCGGCACCTCGTTCATGTTCGGATGTCCCTGCAGGTTGGAATTCAGCTGCCGGAATGTCTTCAGGTCTTCCTTCAGCAGGCCTTTTTCGTCCAGTACGGCATATAAAGCCGGGGATGTATGACCCTTTGACAGGACGAACCGGTCACGCTTTGTGGAATTCAGGTTCTCTTCGCTGATATCCATTTCATCAAAATACAGGGTTGTCAGGATATCCGCAGCCCCCAGGGAACCGCCGGGGTGTCCGGACTGGGCATCAAAGACCATCTGCACAATTTTCCGTCTGACATTTGATGCATAAGCATAAAGTTTAGTATTGTCCATAAGCATCTCCAATTTGCTTTCTGTAAATACAGATCAGGATAAATGAGGATTCTTCCTGAATACACAGGCAGTGTATGCAATCCCTTGCGGCTTCATTTACCCGGGACCTGCACTGTAATTATAACAAAGTACTTTTGTCTGTTCATTGTACAGACGTGCCAAAGACGCAAAAAATGTGCGGATATCTGCCATGATCCGGCATATTTTGCCTTCAGCGTCGGTTTGTTTCAGCGGGATAAACGGTCCGGTATATGGAATTATATCTATCCGGGTTTTTTTCGTTGAAAAAACAGCAGAAACAAAGTAAACTATCATGGTTCTGATAGTATTTATTAAATATATTTGGAAAGGAGTATTCAATGGAGATTATCAAACTGGTGATCGTATTCGCGGTCATGATTGCCCTGATCGTAATAAAACAGCCGCTGGCAATTGCTGCTCCGGTGGCCGGGATCGTCTGCTGGATCATGTACAGGGTTCCGTTCGCAACCGGCGCCCAGGCAATTATTCACGATCTGACAGCATTCAATACGCTGCAGCTGATCCTGATGATGTACCTGATTACATTCATGCAGAGCATGATCAAGGCCAGAGGGGGCATTGACCGTTCCCAGAAGGCTCTGACAAGGCTCTTCCACAACAACTGGATCACCTGCACGGTGGCACCGTTCATTATCGGCCTCCTGCCGGCAGCTCCGGCGGTATTCATTTCCGGTGATGTCATCAGCGAAGCGGTCGGTGACCGGCTGACAAATGAAGAAAAGGCGACTGCTGCTTCCTTCTTCCGGCATGTGTCCGAAGCGTTCATGCCGACCTATGCGGCCATCCTGACCGCGCTGGCATTGACCGGTGTCTCGGCCGGCGGGTTCGTGCTCGGCATGCTGCCGCTGATGATCATTCTGGTGCTGATCGGCTGCTTCTACCTGTACCGGGGCAAGGTTCCGGTCAAGGCGGAAGGGGATCCCTCCACTGACAAGGGCAGGGACTTCAAGGACTTTGTCGGCGGCATCTGGCCGATTCTGGCTGCGATTGTCATGATTGTCGGCTTCAACATGAATGTTGCCCTGACCGTCATGATCGTTATTGTTGCCTATTTCTTCTTCGGCAAGTTCACCTTTGAGGAAGTCAAGCCGTACTTTGTTTCCTCCCTGCAGCCGAAGATCATCATGAATACCCTGGCGGTTTATACCTTCAAGGCCATCCTGACCTCCACGAATGTCATCTCCGCACTGCCGGGCTTCTTCGAGAAGCTGCCGATCCCGACGTTCCTGATCTTCGTGCTGATCTGCTTCTTCGGCTCGATCGTCGCGGGTTCCCTGACCATGACAACCACCATGGTCCCGGTTGCCTTCGCCGCCATTCCGAACTCGGGGCTGCCGCTGTTGTGCCTGCTGATGTGCTCGGTCTATGCGGCCATGCAGGTATCCCCGACACACGTCTGCCTGACGCTGTCCTGTGAACACTTCAATGTCTCACTGGGCGCCCTGATCAAGCGGACCATCCCGATTGTCGTCACGTTCCTGTTTGTCGCAGTGCTGTACTATCTCGGCTTCTCGGCAATCATGTCCTGAAACTGAAAAAACTCCCGCTGCGGCGGGAGCTTTTTTTATTGTTCAGCGGTAGAAATCAGCCGCATTGTCATAGAGGATCCGGTCAATGGTATCCGGTTTCAGCGGCAGGTCTTCCACCTGTTTCACCAGATCATCCACGGAGATGGACTGGGTGGTCCAGTTGCTGGCAAAGCAGAGGCGGTTCTTCAGCTGGGTTTCGGCATAGAAGAGATACGGTTCATACCCGGAACCCCGCATGTTCATCTTACGCGGTTCATGGGTTTCAAAGTTCAGGTAGACATTCTGGTGCCGGTATGCCAGGGTGATGAAGTCAAGCACCCATGGCCAGCCGCTGACACCGGCCATGATCTTCAGTTCCGGGAAATCACGGGCGACTTCATCAATATAGCGCGGATGACCGAGATCATAGGGCACTTCCTTGGACAGGTTCAGGCTGCTGTAGATGTGCACCGGGATGCCCAGCTCGCAGGCCTTGGCATACAGCGGATAGTTCTTCTTGTCATTGGCCGCAAGGTGGGTGCGGAAGGCAGTCAGGTACAGGGCGTGCAGGCCGTATTCCTTGACCCCTTTTTCGAGTTCCCTGACGGCATCCATGCCCTTGTTGGGATCCACGAAGATAAAGCCCTTGAAGCGGTCCGGGAACGCATGGACGATTTCCGCGGTTTTCGCGTTGTCGTGCGTGCTGTCACAGGTAATGCCCCATTCCACGTTGATGCTGTCGAGGTACTCCACGAACTTCGCCGGGGTGACGGCATTCTTTTCGGCCCCGGCCCGGACGGTTTCAATCCAGGCTTCCTCGCCTTTTTCTTCCAGGATCCTGTCCAGTTCGGCAATATCCAGGCCGGCCTGGGCAGCGATGCCCGGCGCGTAGGCGGTCTTGTAGCCGCGGAAGCTCGGATCCAGGCACATGTGTGACAGGGTGGCGATCATCTCATGCGCCTGCATCGGCATGTCGAGGCAGAGATCGATTACTTTTCTTTCCCGCATGATTATTTACCTGTAAATTCGGCCTGCTTGCCTTCAATGACAGCCAGGAGGCCGTTCTTGCTGTCTTCGGTAGCGCCGACGATTTCAGCGGCCTGCAGCTCGAATTTCCGGGCTTCTTCCAGGTTGGCGTAGACGGACTTGCGCACGCATTCCTTGAAGTAGCGGACAGCCAGCGGGGCAGCTGTGGACATCTTGCGGGCAATCTTCATGCTTTCCTCGTCCAGGTCAGCATCCGGGAATACCCGGGATACCAGGCCGAGTTCGAAAGCCTGCTGGGCAGTGAAATCATCGTTCAGGAACATGTAGTCCATGATCTTGTTGCGGCCGATCCAGATCGGCAGGCGCAGGCTGCTCATGCCCCAGGAACCGACGGTGCCGTAGTAGATGTCACCGTCATGAATGCTGAAGGTATCGCTGACAACGCGGATGTCAAAGGCATTGAAGACGGCAGTGGAACCGCCGACACACAGGCCTCTGGCCGCGACGATCGTGCCTTTCGGATAATTATCGATCAGTTCGACCAGCCGGCCGCCCAGCACGGAGAATGATTCCGTGATGCTGTTATCACCGCCGCCGGCAAAAGCTTTCCTGATGTCATCGGCGTCAGCCCCGGCTGAGAAATTCTTCCCGGTGCTGTTCATCAGGACGGTGCGGATGCTGTCGTCCGCCTCGAATTCGCGGAATGCTTCATATGCTTCCAGGAGCATTCTCTTGCTGAATGAGTTGCGGGGCGGGACGCAGAGTGTGATGATGCCGACCATGCCTTCACGGCTGAGCTTAATTGTTGTGTATTCCATGGTGATCAACCTCCTTCATTTATTGTAACTGATTATACATTTAAAGAAACATATTAAATAATGCCCTCTCTCCGTGCATTCCGGGCGGAATCGTGTTATGTATTTGGCATGGAAAACAGAACATATATACCGTCCCGCTGCAACGGCTGCCCGAACCACTGCCCGCTGGCCCGGCCGAGCTGCGTCATCGGCATGCAGCGGCGGGAAGAAGTCGGCTACCGGGACGAACCGGAAAAGCCGGAAGAAAATAAAAAACAGCGGTGAGACACCGCTATTTGATGGCTGACAGGAAGAGGTTTTTCGCGTTCCTGGTTTTGAAGTCCTTGACTTCGATCAGGCCGATGCTCAGCCGGATGAACTTGTTGTAGACCCGGTATCGAAGATCGGAGTCTTCCCTGATCCGGCTGGTGGTGACAATGACCGGGTGCGCTTCAATGCCGCGCAGATGCCGGGCCAGGTAACCGACCTCATTGAGATCCTGGGTGGATGGTTCCGTCATCTTGCAGGAGATGAAGCACGGCTCGGATTTGAAGACGGCAAACACGTCGATTTCATTGTCGAGGGTATCATTGCTGTCATTGCTGGTCCAGTCGATCTTGTAGCCGAGGCGGACGTCGCTGAAGACACCCTTGGCTTTGATGTACGTGTACAGTTCCAGCCATTCCCCATAGGTTGTCATGTATTCCTTGTACCGTGCCGACGGATAGGAGTACTTGCGGTCATGTTCATTCAGGAAATGGTAGCTGCGGAAGCGGTTTACCATTTTTTCGACATCGTATGACTTGTTGTTGTAATCCAGCATTTTCGGGATGCTGAACCATTCACCGGGCTGCGTGGAGGCATATCTGGCCGCCAGGTAGTTGCACAGGGCGTGCCATGTCTTCAGATGATCAAAGATATACTCACTCATCTCGCAGATGCTGTCATATTCTTCCTCCAGGGGCAGGGAACGGGAATTGCCGACGTTCTTGGCCCCCAGCGCGATGGTGTATGTATCAATATCAATATGCTTGATATCGGCCATCTTGGCATTGCCGTGCTGGACATCCCGGATGGTCATGGCCCGCCGGTCAATGTAGATCGGGAAGACATGGTCATGTTCCAGGCCGGCGCTGTAGCCGGCAATGGTCATGATTTCCGTGGACTTGGACAGATTCAGATAGATCATCGCGTCCCGGCGGATATCGATGACATATTCCAGTTTGGCCCTGATATCCTCCAGGCTGGAGTCATCAATCTGCACAAAGGAAAACTTGACCGGGTTGTCTTTCGGATAGAGGGAGCGGATCGCTTCCTCGAGGAATGACGGGGCGGTCGTGTTCAGGTCCCGGGGTGAGATCATCATGAAAATTTCTTCCGGCAGGAAGGTGTTGACCGGGATCAGTGTGCTGACAATATTGGATGCGAAAAAATCGATCAGTATCATGATTTCATTATACAGGAATTTGTTGTGAACAGTTATTGACAGTCTGATTTCTACCATTCATAATCGAATCAGGTCGACAACAGAGGCGCGTTGATTAAGAGTAACTGTCATGAGGCGGCATGGCCCGGGAAGGACAGCGAAAGGATGAGACGCCGAAATCACCGGTTTCATGCCCGGACCGGGGAATTGGTACTTGGCCGAACAGGTCCTGTACTCCCACGCTGTGGAGGAGCTATTGTCACATCCGGAACGGGAAGGCGATGCTCTGTTGACATTGCCTTTTTTGTCAGCCGGAAGAGTGAGGACGAATGATGAAAACAATTTATTTTAACGGGAAAGTCTACACCGGTGAGCTGCCGCTTGTCGAAGCATTTGCAGTGGAAGGCAATGAATTTGTTGCGGCCGGCACCAATGAGGAAATCTGCGCCCTGAAGGCTGAAGGTGACGAAACAGTTGATCTGGAAGGAGCGTTTGTATGCTGCGGTTTCAATGACAGCCACATGCATCTGACCGGCTTCGGCAACGCGCTCAGGACAGCCAACCTGGCTGTTCATACCGGGTCGCTGGAAGACCTGCTGGGTGAACTGAAGCGGTTTGCGGATGAACATCCGATCGCTGAAGGCGGCTGGCTGCAGGGCCGGGGCTGGAACCAGGACTACTTCTGTGATGTGGACCGGATGCCGAACCGGTATGACCTGGACAAGGTTTCCACAGATTATCCGATCGTGATTACAAGAGCGTGCGGACACGCGTCAGTGGCCAACTCCAAGGCGCTGGAACTGGCCGGTGTCACAGCTGATACAAAGGCTCCGGACGGGGGCCGCATCGGTATTGAAAACGGTGAGCCGGACGGCCGGTTCTTCGACAATGCCATGCCGATCATCTCTTCCCTGATCCCGGTGCCGACCAAGGAAGACATCAAGGAAATGATCCGCCTGGCCAGCAAGGCAGCCAACGGTTTCGGTGTGACAAGCGTCCAGTCCGATGATCTGGATACCTTCAAGGGTGTATCCTGGCGGGTCATCAAGGAAGCCTTCCAGGAAGTTGAAGCCGAAGGCAACCTGACTGTAAGAGTCTATGAACAGAGCCGGTTCCCGACCTTTGCCGGTTTCAAGGAATTCGTTGATGAAGGCAATGTGACCGGCGTCGGTACTGAAAACTTCAAGATCGGCCCGCTGAAGATGCTCGGCGACGGTGCCCTGGGGGCCAGAACCGCTTTCCTGAGCCGTCCGTATGCGGATGACCCGAATGCCACCGGCCTGGCAATCTACAGTGTGGAAGAAATGAATGCCATGGTCGAATATGCCAATGACCACAACATGCATGTTGCCATCCACGCAATCGGTGATGCCTGCCTTGACCGGGTGCTGAATGCCGTTGAACTGGCGCTGAAGAAGAATCCGCGTGAAGACCACCGTCACGGTGTTGTCCACTGCCAGATTTCCCGGCCGGAACAGCTGCAGCGGATCGCTGACCTGAAGATGCATGTCTATGCCCAGAGCATCTTCCTCGATTATGATACGAAGATTGTCGAAGCGCGGGTCGGCAAGGAACTCGCCTCCACCAGCTACAGCTGGAAGACCCTGATGGACAAGGGCGTGTCCGTGTCCAACGGTTCCGACTGCCCGGTTGAACTGCCGTTTGCCCTGGGCGGCATCCAGTGCGCGGTTACCCGGAAGTCCCTGCACGGCGGTGAAGTCTACCTGCCGGAACAGGCCTTCACGGTGCAGGAAGCGATTGACAGCTTCACCATCCGTTCTGCCGAAGCCAGCTTCGAGGAGAACCGGAAGGGCCGGATCGCTGCCGGCATGCTCGCTGACTTTGTTGTCCTGAGTGAAAATCCGTTTGAAGTTCCGGCGGACACCATCAAGGATATCAAGATCCTCGGCACATATATGGACGGCCGGAAGGTTTACGGCGGCTGAAAACAGACATAAAAAACCGGTGTATGGAAGACCATACACCGGTTTTTTCAGTTCATCCTGCGGGCTTTGTCCGTCTGCAGCACATTGACGGCCGCCTCGGCACTCATCCGCCCCTGACGCACATCGGCAATCAGGTCGGCATAGTGGGATACGGCACAGATCGGCGCCAGCAGGCTCTTGCGCACGGTGTCACTGTCCAGCTGTTCCTGCCAGAGGAAAACCGTGGCCCGGTAACGGACTTCGTTTTCTTCCGTCACCTCAAAATGACCGAACAGCAGGTCGTTGTTGATGCGGTTCAGGACCTTCCGCATGTCATCCAGGGTTTCATCCGGCACCGGGTGCACCAGTGCAGCGGAGACCTGGTAATGGGAATCACTGACGCTGATCACCATCTTTGTCCTGCAGGTTCTGCCGGAGAGGCTGATATTCAGATAAAAACAGCCGTACTGTTCATCAAACGCGTATTTCCATTCCTGACTGTCGAGATACGACCGGATGGAATCTTTTATTTCTGTCGAATAGGAATTCATATCTGTATTATAACCGAAACCGGATCATGACAGGGTCAAGGTGCTCAGAAGAAAACCCCGGCTTACAACATGGCGCCGAGGCTGTTCTCTACTTCGCGGGCTTCTTCCAGGGTTAATCCCGAAAGGGTCCCGTCCGGATTCTGTTTCATGACAATGGCCGTCCCGCGGGCCTGCGGGTCCTGGCCGGTCAGCAGGTCCAGCAGGTTGTTTTCCCTGAAGGAGCCGGCCGCGTTGAGGTTGTACACCAGCCGGTACGGGTCACTCAGCAGGACATACGATCTCACGGCCAGATTCCGGTTTTCGCTGTACTCTTCCAGGTTCTGCATGCGCAGGACCTTGTTTACTTCGTAGTACAGGTTATCGGCCAGATAGGCGGAAGTTTTCTGCGGATCGGGGTCGGTCAGTTCCTTGTCACGATAATACCGCTTCATGGTCAGATGACCGCCGAACAGGTAAGGGCCGCGGCTGCCGTAGACAGCGACGGTATAGATCCGGGAAGAAACATACTTATAATTCATGCCACTGTTCATAAAAACTCCTGTCATTTACTGGAAATATCATAGCACGCATTGCCCCGGGGAAAAAGAAAACAGAGCCGGAGCCCTGTAATCCGAATGATTATTCCTCAACGGTGATCGTTTTGATGACAACCGGCTTGAGCGGCTTGTCACGGAAATCCGTCGCCACATCCGCAATGGCGTCAACCACATCCATGCCTTCCACGACATGGCCGAAGGCGGCGTACTGGCCGTCGAGATGCGGGGCGTCCTGATGCATGATGAAGAACTGGCTGGAAGCGGAATCCGGATTCATGGCCCGGGCCATGGAAATAACGCCGCGGACATGCTTGATCGGGTTCGGGTGGCCGTTGGCAGCGAATTCACCGACGATGTTTTTGCCGGAGCCGCCGGTGCCGGTGCCCAGCGGGCACCCACCCTGAATCATGAAGCCGGAGATCACCCGGTGGAAGGTCAGCCCGTCATAGAAGCCTTCGGCGGCCAGTTCCTTGAAGTTTGCGGCTGTGACCGGGGCGCTCTTTTCGTCCAGTTCGATCTTGATGATGCCGCCGTTTTCCATTTCAATGACAATCATGTCTGTATTCTCCTTTTTCTTATTGCCGTGATGTCTGACTGAGTTCATCCTGCTGTCTCTGCAGCAGTTCCTGAAGATCTTCCTCTTCTTCCTCAAGGTTGCGGCTGTTGATCGGCCGCTGGGCCTTGGAGGCACCGCGCCGGGCTGCCACCCGGGTATTCCGGTCCCACCGCTGGCGGTCCATGTGCATGGATTCGTTCTCCGCCTTCAGGGAGTCGCCGATGCGGATCTTCCGGCCCAGTTCCCTGATATAGTCAAAGGTCAGAAACGCGTCCACTCCCAGGAATGCCAGCAGGAACAGGTAAATCCCGATATCCTGCATCTCCTCAAACATGATGAAGGCGAAGATAAGCATCAGGAAGAAGTCGCCGATGACCATGATTGTGGCCAGGGCCTGCTTTGCTTTAGGACTCATAAATCAGTCATCCTTTCTGTTGGGTCGAAATCTATTCTAGCATAACTGCCTATTCCAGGGCATCCAGATGTACGGAATGCACCTGGCTCAGGTCTTTCAGGACTTCGATCAGGGTATCGATTGTCCCGTGCAGGTTGGTGATGTCCAGGACCATCATGACCGAAGCCCGCAGGGCTACCGGGGTGGACTGGGAAATCGTGATGATGCTGGCGTTGGCCCGGCTGATGGATCCCAGGACCGCGGACAGGGCCCCGGCTTCGTGGGCCAGCACCATGGAGAGGGAAGCCCGGCGCTGGTTGTCGGTTTCCTCGGGCTGAAAGACATAATCCTTGTATTTATAATATGTATTCCGGGAAATCCCGACCCGCTGGACCGCTTCGGTGATGGTCAGCACCTCGCAGGACATGAGCAGGTGGCGGGCTTCAATGACCTTGTCGAGATAATCCGGCAGGATCTTTTTGTTTACAATCAGATACTTTTCCGCCATACGCCGTTTTCCTTTATCTCAATGCCGCCGCGGGCAATATTGGTTTCTACGATCTGCCACCCGTCCGGCAGTTCCATGATCTGCCTGACCGCGTTCGGGGCCAGGGATTCATGGCTGATGAAGAAGCAGGTGGAGCCGCTGCCGCTGATCAGGAACGCGCCTTCCGTATTGTCCAGCACGATTTTCCGGACGGTGCTGTAGTTGGGGATCAGCTGGCTGCGGTAAGGTTCATGGAGCTGGTCCACCGCCGCTTCCCTGAGCAGTTCCAGACTGCCGGTGCGCAGGGCTTCCACCATCATGACCGCGTGGGCACCGTTGCCGGCGGCGATGCTGAGGGGATAGGACTTCGGCAGGATGGCCCGGGCCTGTTCGGTCGGCACTTCGCTGTCCGGCACCAGGATGGTATAGCGGAAGCGGTCGGAGATATCGAGCCGGTGCACCAGAACGGTGTTGTCATCCCGCTTCAGGCAGGCGGTGGCACCGCCCAGGATGCACGGGGCCGCGTTATCCGGATGATGCTCGAGTTCACTGGCCAGGTTGACGCACTGTTCGGCATCCGGCTGGATACCGTTGACCAGGTTGGCCGCGATGATCCCGCCGGCGTACATGGCCGCGCTGGAGCCCAGCCCCCTGCAGATCGGCACGTCGCAGGCGAAATCCACATGGATGCCGGTGGTTTTGCCCAGGATGGCGGACTCCGTCATGAAAGCCCGCAGGAACATGTTTTCATCATTGTCGAAGCGGGGGTCGACATTATACATCTCAAAGTCATCTGCCGGTTCGAAGATGAACCGGTTGTATATGGCCAGCGCCATGCCCAGACAGTCAAAGCCGGGACCGAGATTGGCTGAGGTGGCAGGGACACGGATTTCAAACATGGGATAATTCCTCCATTCGTTTCATGATAACGGCTTTGCCTTCGGCGCGGTCAATGACCTCCCGGAAGCGGATCGGCAGGGTTTCCAGTTCGGCCAGCCCCGGCGGAATCGTCAGGCCGCTCAGGGCAGCCAGGTTCCGCATGGCTTCGAATTCATCTTCCGGCAGCGGCTGATCCAGGCAGGCCAGCACGCTGCGGGAGAACTTGAAGGGGGAGGCGGTGGACAGGACAACACAGGGGACATCACTGTGCTGTTTCCGGTATTCGTGCATGGCATGCATGGCAACCGCGGTATGCGGGTCGATCAGCACCTGTTCCTGCCGGTACAGGCCGGCGATTTCCCGGCGGCAGGCTTCTTCCGGGGCATAGTAGCCGAGGAAGGTCTCCTGCAGCGCGGCCAGCAGTTCGGCAGGGATGGTATAGGCGCCGGTGTCCCGCAGTGATTTCATGCAGGAGCGCACCATGGCGTCATCGCCGCCGGAAGCGAAGAACAGCAGCCGTTCCAGGTTGCTGGAAACCAGGATGTCCATCGAAGGGGACATGGTCATGTGGAACGGGCGGCGGGCATCATAGGTGCCGGTATGCAGGAAGTCGGTCAGCACATTGTTTTCATTGGAAGCACAGAGCAGGTGCCGGACGGGCAGGCCGCTCCGCTTGGCCATGTACCCGGCCAGGATATCGCCGAAGTTGCCGGTCGGGACCGCGAAGCTGACTTCCTCGCCGGCGTCAATGACACCGGTTCTGACCAGGTCGGCGTAGGCAGCGTAGTAGTAGACCATCTGCGGCAGCAGCCGGCCGATATTGATTGAATTGGCGCTGGAAATCGTCACATGTTTTCCGGCTGCGCGCACTTCCGGGTCGGTGGTGCATTGCTTGACCATGCGCTGGCAGTCATCGAAATTGCCGCGGACCGCAATGACCGAAACATTATCGCCGCGGCTGGTCTGCATCTGCCGTTTCTGGACCGGTGAGACGCCGTCTTCCGGGAAGAAGACCGTAATGGCCGTATTCGGCACATCCGCAAACCCGGCCAGGGCGGCCTTGCCGGTATCCCCGCTGGTCGCGGTCAGGATGGCGACCGTATCGTCCCGGCCTTCTTTCGCATAGGCCGCGGTGAGCATGTGCGGCATGATGGTCAGGGCCAGATCCTTGAAAGCGGCGGTCGGGCCATGCCAGAGCTCCAGCAGCCAGCTGTCACTGAGCCGGCGGACCGGGGCGATGTCGGCGGTGTCGTATTTGTCATCATAGGCCAGCCGGATGCACGCCCGCAGTTCCTCATCGGTGAAATCATCGAGGAACGGCCGCATGACGGCAAAGGCCAGGTCCTGATAGGAAATATGCCTGTAATCCGGTGCCGGGATATGCACATCCAGGTTATCCGGCACGAAAAGGCCGCCGTCTTCCGCCAGGCCGCGGATCATTGCCTGACCGGCAGATATAGTGATATCTTTATTACGGGTACTGTAAAATCTCATTGTCATTCCTCCTGTAAAGGCCGATGTCACAATGATACTATGTTTGTGATATGAAGACAACTGTCTTTGGTAAAGATACAACAATGAAGGAGAAAAAATCATGAAAGCAGCATTACTGGGTTTTGGAACGGTCGGCAAGGGCGTTGCCGGGATCATCGATCAGGGCAGGGACAAGGATACTGCCGGTCTGGAAATCGTCCGGATCCTGAAGCGCACGCCGGCCGATGATCCCCGCATCACACTGGATTACCGGGATATCGAAGCGTGTGACGCCGAACTGGTGGCGGAGTGCATGGGCGGCCTGGAACCGGCGCATACCTATGTGCGCAAAGCTCTGGAAGCGGGCCGGCATGTGGTGACCGCCAACAAGAAGATGCTGGCGGAGCACTACATCGAACTGGCCGGGCTGGCGAAGGAAAAGGGTGTCCGGCTGCTGTTTGAGGCAACTGCCGGCGGCGGCATCCCCTGGATGGCTGCCCTGCGGCGGCTGCGGCGGATCGACGATGTGCAGTCATTCCGCGGCATCCTGAACGGCACGACCAACTATATCCTGTCGGCAATGACGGATGCCGGCCTGGACTTCGGGGAAATGCTGAAGAAAGCCCAGGAACTCGGTTATGCCGAAGCAGACCCGACAGATGACATCGACGGCTATGATGTCCGCTACAAGACCGTGCTGTCGGCCATTGCGGCCTTTGACGCCGCGGTCCGGCCGGAAACGGTGCCGGCCCTGGGTATCCGCCATATCAGCGCGGCCGATATCGCCTGGGGCAGGGAACACGGCAGGATCGTCAAGCTGATCGCCTCCGGTGAGAAGAAGGACGGCCGGCTGTCCCTGTATGTCATGCCGCAGTTCCTGCCGGATACGGATGTACTGGCCCGCATCGGCAGGAATTTCAACGGTGTGGAAGCCGTCAGCACAACCCTTGGCCCGAGCACCTACATCGGCCAGGGGGCCGGCAGACTGCCGACCGGCCATGCCATGGTGCAGGATATGCTCACCATTGCCAAAGGTGAGGAAATGACAGCCTATGAAGCAGCCGCGGCGGAAGTGGACAACAGCCGGGTGGAAAAGAGATTCTACATCAGGACGGTTAAACCGGAAGTCTTTGCCGGGGTCATGGCGGAAGCGGCCGGGACAGGCGCGTTTGTCACGGAGTGCATGCCGTTAATCGATCTGCTGGCCCTGATCGGGCAGGCCGGTGATCCGGAACTGTTTGCGGCCGTCGTCGCAGACTGATTGCAGAGGCTATACTTTTTTCCGGACAATCATGATAGAATTCAATAGGAAGTGAGGATCATAGCATATGTTGCGTAAAACAATTATCGCGTCCCTTGTGACAGCCGGTGCCGTAGCCACCGCCATCGTGGTCAGAAGTCTGCTGAATGATACGCTGAAACAGGCTGAAGAAGAGGACGAAGAAATCAATTTCATCTCTATCTCGGAAGAAACACCGGATGACAGCGAGGATGAGGAAGAACTCCCGAAGGCTGAGGAAGTTGCCCCGGAGATCAAGGAAATCGCCGCGCTGTATCCGTATCTGAAGCCGGAATTCATTTCCGAGCAGTTCGGCCGCAATGATGTCTTCAACCGGGAATATCCGGAGGACACCCTGATTACGATTTCCCATAAGGCAAAGTTCGCCGCCGAGGATGTCATGAAGGAATTCGGCGGGATTGCCGAGGAGAACGGCTACAACTGTGAGGTAATCGGCTCTGCCGAGTGCATCATCACGAAGAAGATGTTCACCGAAAACGGCAGTATCCTGAGTGATATCTACAATGTGGCCAACCAGGTTGCCTGCCTGAACGGCACCTACGAAGGATACCGCATCGACTGAGGAAACACGCCTGATCTTAGATGATCAGGCTTTTTTTTCGGCAATCGGAATTATTCTGTTATATAATGTCAAGGCGTTGAGGAAAACGGACATGGCATTGATTGAAGTAAAAGACCTCTGTTTTGCATACGAAGGAGACAATCTGGCAGTTGATCACGTCTCTTTTTCTGTGCCGGAAGGACAGTATGTGACCATCATCGGGCACAACGGTTCCGGCAAGAGCACCGTGGCCAAGCTGCTGGCCGGCCTGCTGGAGAAAAAGAGCGGGTCGATTGTCATTGACGGTCTCGAACTGAACCAGAAGAACCTCCACCAGCTGCGCAGCCGGATCGGGATCGTTTTCCAGAATCCGGACAACCAGTTCATCGGTTCCACGGTCCGTGACGATATCGCCTTCGGCCTGGAGAACCACTGCGTGCCGCAGGAACAGATGGATGACATCATCAATGCGTTTTCAGCCCGTGTAGGCATGAGCGAATTCCTGGACAAGGAACCGACACATCTGTCGGGCGGCCAGAAACAGCGGGTCGCCATTGCCGGCGTCCTGGCCATGGCCCCGAAAATCCTGATCTTTGACGAAGCCACCTCCATGCTCGATCCGCAGGGCAAGGATGAAATCAAAAGAGTCATCATGGATCTGCACCGTAAAAGCGGTTTGACCATTCTTTCGATCACCCACGATATCGATGAGGTGACCTCAAGTGACAGTGTGCTGGTGCTGGCCGACGGCAAAGTCGCCCTGACCGGTACACCGGCAGAAGTCTTCAGCCAGGAAAAGATGCTGAAGAAAATCCGTCTCGACATCCCGTTCAGCCTGAAGCTGGCGGATGAACTGAACAAACGCGGCGTCAGTGTAAACAGGGAACTGACGATGGAAGGACTGGTGAAGGAACTGTGCCGATTGCATTCGAACATGTAAGTCATATCTACAATGACGGAACGCCATACCGGCACGTGGCCCTGGAAGATGTCAGTCTGGAACTGGCGGAAGGAAAAATCACCGCCATCATCGGCCAGACCGGTTCCGGCAAGAGCACGCTTGTGCAGCATCTCAATGCGCTGCTGCTGCCGTCAGCCGGCAAAGTGCTGATCCTAGACAGGACCATCGAAGCGGGCAGTCAGCCGAAACAGCTGAAGAGTCTGCGCGGCCAGGTGGGCCTGGTTTTCCAGTTCCCGGAATACCAGCTGTTTGAGGAAACCGTACTGAAGGATATCGCGTTCGGCCCGAAGAACTTCGGGGTCAGCGAAGAGGAAGCCGCGAAGAAGGCCCGCACGGCCATGCAGATGGTCGGCCTGGGTCCGGAGTTTGAGGAGCGCTCACCGCTGGAACTGTCCGGCGGGCAGAAGCGCCGGGTTGCCATCGCCGGCATCCTGGCCATGGATCCCGCGGTGCTGGTGCTGGATGAGCCGACCGCCGGCCTGGATCCGCAGGGCACCGAACAGATGATGAGCCTGTTCCACCGGCTGAACCGGGAATCGGGCAAGACGATCCTGATTGTCACCCACGATATGGAACAGGTATACCGGTACTGTGACGAGGTTGTCGTCATGGAGCAGGGAAAGCCGAAGCTGCGCACGGATGTGCAGACATTCTTCCATGATTCCTCACTCTGCCGGGAATTGAATATTCTGCCGCCGGCCCTGATCCGCATGAAGGACATGCTCAGGGAGAACGGCTTTACGGTCAGCGATGAGGTCAGTGACGTGAACATGCTGGCAAAGGAACTGGCAAGGCAGGTGAAGCGTCATGGGTAATTTCACACTGGGCCGCTATCTGCCGCTCGACTCGCCGATTCACCGCATGGATCCCCGGGCCAAGATCATGGGGATGCTGCTGATGCTCATAGCGATTTTCATTCCGTCCGGATGGATCGGCTACGGAATCATTTTCGTGTGCGCCGCCGGGACAATCCTGCTGGCCAAACTGCAGTTCGGGTTTATTCTCAAGTCCATGCGGCCGATGATGATCATGATGATCTTCCTGTTTATCATCAACTGCCTGGTTATCCATACCGGGGAACCGCTGTTTGTCATCGGCCCGGTAATTATCTACAGGGATGCCATATTCCAGACCCTGTATATTGTTGTCAGGCTGCTGCTGATGATCATGATCACCACCTGCCTGACGGCCACCACCAAGCCGCTGGATATGACCCTGGGTATTGAGGACCTGCTCAAGCCGTTTGAGAAGATCCATGTGCCGGCCCATGAAATCGCGATGCTGATCAGTATTGCCCTGCGCTTTATTCCCGACCTGATTGAAGAGACCCAGCGCATCATCAAGGCACAGGAAAGCCGCGGTGTGGATATGAAGGAAGGCAAGATGCAGGAGCGGATCATGGCGATCCTGTCCCTGATTGTGCCGCTGTTTGTGTCGGCGTTCCAGCGGGCGGAAGACCTGGCCAACGCCATGGAAGCCAGGGGTTATGCGCCGGGTGAAAAACGGACCCGCTACAAGGTCCTCAAGATGGCCGGGCGGGACTATACGCTGCTCGTGTGCTGCACAGCGGTGCTGGCCGGGATGATCTGGCTTTCGAGGATGTCATGAGCCGCTGGAAATGCACGGTTGCCTATGACGGCTCGGCCTATGAAGGCTGGCAGTCGCAGACACGCGACACCAGTATCCAGGAACAGATCGAAAAAGCCCTTTACCGTCTTACCGGGGTGAAAACTTCTGCGATAGCGTCCGGGCGGACCGATGCCGGGGTGAACGCCCGCGGGCAGGTGTTCCACTTTGACAGTGACCGCGATATGAGTGAAAGAAAATGGCAGGGGGCGATCAACGCGCTCCTGCCGGATGATATCCATATCATGAAGGTTGAGAAGAAGGACCGCCGTTTTCATGCGCGGTTTTCTGTTCTTTCCAAGCAGTATGACTACCGGATCCACTTCGGCGAATTCGATGTATTTTCGCGTACCAGTGCCTATCAGTGCCCGTATAAGGTCGATCTGGAGAAGATGAAAGAGGCTGCCGCCCTGCTGGTGGGCACCCATGATTTCACTTCGTTCTGCTCGAACCCGCTCAGTGAGACACCGGACCAGGTCAGAACCCTGGAGGCAGTGGATTTCCGGCTGGAAAACGACATGCTGACCATCTCATACCGGGGCCGCGGGTTTCTGCGCTACATGGTGCGGATGATGACCGGGGCGCTGCTGGAAGTCGGCCGGGGCCGGATCGAACCCGAACATATCCGTTATATGCTGGAACATCCTTCCAAGACGGCTGTCCGCAAGAATGCCCATCCGGAAGGGCTTACCCTGATGCATGTCAGTTATTTCGAGGTGCTGGCGGAAAACCGTGAGGTCATGCTGAGGCAGGTACTGCCGGAGGATGCGATTGCCACGGAAGACCTGTCCCCGGAAGCGGATAATTACACATTCGTGCAGAAAAAAACCCAGCAGGTGCTGGGCGTGCTGCAAAGACGGAACAATGCCGCAGTGTGGATGGTGGACGGGGAAGCGCTGGCCGCCGCGCAGGAACTCCTGCCGGAGCTGCAGGCTTATGAACCGGAACTGAACGTACAGATCATCGCCAGAGAACATGCCTGATCAGAATTCATTCGTGATCGTCAGCATGTTCATTTTTTTCATCTGGGCAATTTCCTTCCGGGAGAAGGTCAGGCGTTCCTTCAGCTGATCATCATGCGGCAGCGGGGTGGGGCTGACGATGCACTTGAAGGCACAGGGCACCAGGTCGGTGGAGGAGATGCCGCACAGCAGGCCATGCGTGCCGTTGCGGTATTCGAGCGGGTTGAAGATATACAGCAGGTCTTCCTCCAGGGCATTGTACTGGTTCTGCATGGAAAAGCGGATCAGCATATCGCTGTAGGTGACCGTGCCGGTGTAATAGATTTCCGAAGTGAAGCCGCGGCTTGTCTTGATGAAAATCGTGAAGTCCGCCGGGCAGACTGCCTTGCCGGATTCATTGTCGATATTTATGATGCCGTCCTTGATGTCCGCGAACCGGCCGTCAATATAATAGAAATACAGTTTCTTTGCCTTGAAGAACGGGCTGGTGCCGCGCAGGCTGCCGGCGGGCTCAGGTTCTTTGCTGCGGCGGTAATCGATCAGCCGTTCAGCCGGCACTTCCAGCACATCGGATATTTCAAAAAGGGTGGGGATATCGATCGTGATTTCGCCTTTTTCGTATTTGGATACACAGGCCTTTGACTTCGAGATGGCATCGGCCAGCTGCTGGATGCTCATGTTCTTGCTCCGGCGGATCGAGCGGATCCGGCTGCCGACATAGGCGTTGATTTCCTGATTCATAATTCCTCCCGGTGTTTCATATGAATTGACAAATTCATAAAGGTGACACCTGATTTTTCATGACTTATGTCAAATGTATAAAAGATTTCGCTAAAAGTCAATTTGTAATGCTTTATCAAACAAAAAAGTTTCCTTAAAGTGGAATTCTGCCTGTTTGATGCGCCTCTGGAATCTTGTTAGAATAACCTGGTATTTCAATTTCAGGAGGAAAAGCATATGTCAGTCAAGGTATTCATCAACGGCAAGATCATGGATGTCATCAACAGCAAGATTATCGAGGCATCGATTCTTACAGAGGACGGCATCATCAAGGAGATCGGCGATATCGAGATTCCGGAAGGGGCAGAGGTTGTCGACTTCCAGGGTAATTATGTCAGCCCGGGTCTGTTCAACTGCCATGTCCATACAGTTCTGGACACAGGCAAGGCAGCCGACGGCCGGCCGCTGATTACTGCCGCCACCATCGAAGGTATTGAAAATCTGCAGAAGTATCTGCGTTCCGGTGTTACCTATGTCAGAGACGTAGGCGGCTCCAATTATATTGATATTGACCTGCGTGACGCAGTCAAGGCCGGCCAGGTTGACGGTCCGGAAATGGTCGTCTCCGGCAAGTGCATCTGCATGACCGGCGGGCATGGCTGGAACGGCGGCCGTGAAGCAGACGGACCGGATGATGCCAGAAAGGCAGCCCGTGAACAGCTCCGGGCAGGCGCTGACTGGATCAAGGTCATGGCCACCGGCGGCGTTATGACAAAGGGTGTTGAACCGGGTTCCCCGCAGCTCACCGAAGATGAACTGCGCGCCGCGATCGAAGAAGCTCACAAGGTCAATGCGAAGGCGGCAACCCATGCCCAGGGCATGGTCGGCATCAAGAACGCGCTGCGGGCCGGCGTTGACTCCATCGAACACGGCTTCTACATGGATGACTGGTGCTTCGACTGGATGAAGGAACACGGCACCGTCTATGTTCCGACCCTGGCTGCCATGTACTGGATCTACGTCAACCCGGACAAGGTTTCCGACTTTGTCATCCGCAAGGTCCGCGGGGCTTTCGAAGCACATAAGAAGACCTTCTACAATGCCTACAAGGCAGGTGTCAAAATCGCGCTGGGCACTGATGCCGGCACACCGTTCAACCCGCATGACATGACTGCCTATGAAATGATCCTGATGAAGGAAGCCGGCATGGAACCGTGGGACTGCATCAGAACCGGGACAATCAACGCGGCGGAACTGTGCGAAGTGGCAGCTGACCACGGCACGATCGAAGTCGGCAAGAAGGCCAACTTCACCGTCTACGGCGGCAACCCGATTGATGACATGCAGGCTGTTATGGACTGCCGGATGACCGTCATCGGCGGTGCTGTCAAATTCGCCAAGTAAGCTGTTCTGACAGACAATCTCGAAAGGGCTGAAATATGCCCTTTTTTCAATAAAATAGAGTAAAAAATCTGTTGACTTGAAGGGCAAAGAACAATAGAATGATAGACGGCTATCTATGCCAAATGTAGCCCCGGAAACTACATATGGAGGATTGTAAAAATGCGTCAGACAACAATGATCAAGCCCAGCGAAGTCGTGCATCAGTGGTATATCGTTGATGCGGAAGGCTGCACACTGGGCCGGCTCGCATCCCAGGTCGCCACGGTCCTGAGAGGCAAGCACAAGCCAAGCTACACACCGCACGTAGACTGCGGCGACTATGTCATCGTCATCAATGCCGACAAGGTACAGATCACCGGTGACCAGGATGCGAAGAAGTTCTACTTCAGCCATTCCATGTATCCAGGCGGACTCCGCGTACGTTCCACCAAGGAAATGCGTCAGAAGTACACTGTTGAATGGGTTGAAAAGGCCATCAAAGGCATGCTTCCGCACAACAAGCTGGGTGATGCCCAGCGCCGGCACCTGTTCGTTTACGAAGGTGCAGAACACCCGCATGCAGCTCAGAAGCCTGTTGAGCTGAAGATCAAGGACTAGGAGAGTAAAGACATATGGCAACTAAGAAGAAAGCAACAGTAACCTATAATGGTACAGGACGCCGCAAGAAGTCCACTGCCCGTGTCTTCCTGACTCCGGGTACCGGCGTCATCACAGTCAACGGCAAGTCTCTGGAAGAATACCTTCCGCAGGCCACTCTGCGTATGATCGTCAACTCCCCGCTGGTTCTGACAGAAACAGCCGGTCAGTTCGACATCAAGATCAATGTCGCAGGCGGCGGTTATACCGGTCAGGCCGGTGCCATGCGGCACGGCATTGCCCGCGCTCTGCTTGAAGCAAGCGCAGACTATCGGCCGGTCCTGAAGAAGGCCGGGTATCTGACCCGTGATTCCCGTGAAAAGGAACGGAAGAAGTACGGTCTCAAGGGCGCCCGCCGGGCACCGCAGTACTCCAAGCGTTAATCAGCTGGTGAAAAAAGCATTCCGAGCAATCGGGATGTTTTTTTATGCCCGGACCCGGCAATCTGCCCTGTACATGCGAATAACATGGGCAGGGGGGATCACGGCGATGAAACACGAACTGACATTCCTGCAGAAGCAGCAGGTTGAACTGGCCCGGCTGCACGGCCTGGAAGATGAGCAGATCAGGCAGCTTGCGGATTATCACTACAACTACAGGCAGATGGAGCAGCTGCGCCTGGCCATGGAGGAAGACACGGACCCGCACATCCTGGCGGTGATGATGCACCCGTGGGTTCGTGCCCGGGACATGGAGGATATCCGCTACCGGGCTTCCATCGGCCAGCCGGTTGATCATTACCGGCGCCCGGTGCCGTGGCGGCGCCTAAGTGTCTGTGCGTTCGGGCTTCTGGCAGCCGGCTGCGGACTGGTGCTGGTCCATGGCGTGAAGAAGGAAAAACCGGTCCTGCTGGAACTGCGGGCGGCCGAGATCACGCTGGCCGCGGGACAGTCATTCCGTCCGGAGGATTATATCCGGCAGCCGGAAGACATTTCCGCGGTGCAGCTGCCGGAAGGCTTTGAAGCGGATGAACCGGGCAGTTATCTGGCTGAGTATGTCCTGCGCGAAGACCCGTCCGTGCATGCGTACCTGCGCATCCGGGTAGCGGATGAAACCGCCCCGTCGATTGTCCTGAACGCACAGCAGGCGGTCATAACAGCGGCGGAAGCGCCTGAATGCCGGCAGTACCTGGCAGAAGTCAGCGACAATGTGGACGGGGACCTGCTGCGGCAGACAGCCTGTTCCTATGATGCGGAAAAGCAGGAAATCGTGTTCAGGGTGAAAGACCGGGCCGGCAATACGGCGGAAGCAGTCCTGCCTATCAGTGCGGCTGAAGAAACAGAAGAACCGGTCATGAGTGAAATACAGCCGGCCGGTACACCGGATACCGTCCTGCATACCGGACCGCTG
>JAFOIT010000006.1 GCA_017420585.1 Solobacterium sp. | reverse complement strand
TCTCCGCAGAAACTACGGAGAGCACTGAGGTATATGATCATCTACGATCTGAAAGAAGATTATAAGGTCAACCATCTCTGCAGATATCTGAATGTCTCAACCAGCGGATATTACCGGTGGCTGAAACTGGGTCGTCCAATCAGGTATTCATTCGATGATTGGCTCGCTGATCAGATCGAGGATATCTTCCGTGAAACAGAGAAAGGCTACAGATTCATACGGGATGAGATCATCCGGAGATATGGTGTTATCTACAACGACAAAACAGTGCATAAATACATGAAAATACTGGGTCTGTCATCGCCGATCCGGAAAAAACAATATCAGTGCTGCACAAAACAGGATCCAAATGAAAAAGCGAGGACCGTCTGTGAAAACTTCCTCGCCCGTAACTTCACCGCTTCACGTCCCCTGGAAAAGCTCGTGACGGATGTCAGTTACATAAACAGTCAGGAAGGCCGCTTATATCTTTCCGTGATCAAGGACCTTTATGACAATTCCATTATAGCCTATCAGATCTCGCAGTTTAATGATCTGAACCTGGTTATGGATACTGTCGCACAAGTGATTGACGAGAATTGGGACAGCACAAGATTCTGTGTTCTTCACTCCGATCAAGGGTTTCAATATACAAATTCAACATATATCCGGTTTCTTGATGAACACGGTGTGACTGTTTCTCATTCACGCAAAGCGAATTGTTATGACAATGCCTGCTGCGAGAACTTTTTCGGTCATCTCAAGAGTGAATGCCTTGAGTTGCATGATCTGCCAAAGACCAATGAGGATCTGATTCATAAAGTCACCGATTACATCACTTTCTACAATTCCGCCAGACCCCAGAGAAAACTAAAAGGTATGACTCCTATTCAATTCAGGCAGTCATACCTTTCCCGGTCTTTTTTATGACTGTCCCATTTTTGTGGGGCAGTTCAATTTCCAGGCTGTTTTTCTTCAGAACATACGGATCAGTTCCTGTACGGCTCTGGGGATATAATCTGATTCCGGCAGGATGAAATAAAACTGACGGATGGCTGCCGGACTGCGGAGTTTATAGAAACATAACGGGATATCGGCGGAGACAACCAAGCGGTCACAGGTCAGGGTTGCGCCATAGCCGGCCGCCGCCATGTGGTAGGCAGTCGCCAGCTGGGCCAGCGAGAGGGTGATGTCCGGACTGAAACAGGCCTCCTCGAACATCTGCAGGGCCCGTTCGTGCAGGTTGTTGCCCTGGTCCAGAATGATATACGGAAGACTCTGGAAATCGTGCAGATAGACTGCCGGACAGGCGTCGGTATGATGCCGCCCGTCAATGATATCCTGTGCGGTCATGGCATAATCATGGTTTTCTTCGTTGATGGGATAAGAGGCCGGAACAGCCAGCAGGATCTGGTCTTCAAATGCCGGCCGATGGGCAAACTCCCGGATTACCTCATCATTGCAGTTCAGGGTCAGGTCAATCCGATGTTCCCGCAGCAGTTCGCTTAAGGCGGCTGAACTGTCTTCGGTGATTTCAATCTGAATGCCGGGATACAGTTTATGGAAACGGGACAGGACCGGGGCCAGGATATATGAGTTTATATAATGTGATCCGCCGATCCGGAGAACACCGCTGCGCAGTTCAGACAGATCACTCAGGCGGGCATCGAGTTCCTGTTCCAGCACCCGCATCCTTTCAATGGCCCGGATATAAATCTGTCCGGCATCGGTCAGCCGCATCGGCCTGGTGCCGCGGTCAAACAGACGGACACCGAGTTCGTCTTCGGTCTTGCGCAGTGCCATGCTCAGGGCAGGCTGGGAAACAAACAGTTTATCGGCAGCTTTCATGATGTTTCCCTGCCGGTATATTTCATAGATATATTCCATTTCCTGCTTCATGACGCCACCTCTTTCCAGCCTGATTATAACATCAATAAAATAGATATAACGATAAATTATGCATATTTGAACTGATGTTAGACACTTCATATGATGAAAGCGGATAAAGGAGGCAGCGAACATGAAAATCAATGCGCTGATGATGGATGAACAGGATAATGTCGTCACCTGTGTCACCGAAGTCCCGGCCGGGGAAGAAGTTGTTTTCCGCAATGGAACAGAATTGCAGACAGTACAGGCGGAGGAGAACATTCCTTACTGCCACAAAATTGCCCTGACAGATCTGCCGGCGGGCAGCGATGTCGTCAAGTACGGCGAGCTGATTGGCAGAACAACCGAAGATGTCAGAAAAGGACACTGGGTATCCGATCGGAATATCCTCAGCGTCCCGCGTGACTACGAAAACGAAATGATTCCCCTCGAAGCTGACGGCAGTGTCAGTGAAGCAGCCAAAGAACAGTATACCTGGGGCGGGAACCCGGGCGAAGGCCTGAGTGCTGACGAGATTCTGGCCGGGCTCAATGTGGTCCGTGATCCGCAGACCGGCCGGATGCAGTTCTGGGGTTACAAACGGAAGGAAGGCAGAGCCGGTATCCGCAATCATGTACTGATCCTGCCGACCTGCGCGTGCGGCAGTGAAAGTTCCCGGATCGTTGCCAGCCAGGTGCGGGGGGCCGTGAATATCGTGTTCAATACCGGCTGCTCCGATGTGGCCGCAAACACCGCCATGTCCCAGAAGGTTCTGACCGGCTTTGCCTTGAACCCGAATGTATACGGGGTCGTCATCATCGGCCTGGGCTGTGAAACAGTCGGACACCGCAAGCTGCGGGAAAAGATTCAGGCGCTGACTTCCAAGCCGGTTGTCTCCTTCGGCATCCAGGAAGAAGGCGGCACGCTGAAGACAATTGAAAAAGCCGTCCGGGCAGCCCGGGAAATGGCAGCGGAAGCCGGCCTGCAGCAGAAGGAACTGTGTGACATCTCCGAGCTGCTGCTGGGCATCGAATGCGGCGGCTCCGACGCGACAAGCGGCATCGCTTCCAACCCGGCAGTCGGTGAATGCTCTGACCTGCTGGTTGATCTGGGTGCTTCTTCGATTCTCAGCGAATCCATCGAGTGGATCGGCGGGGAACATATCGTCGCCCGCAGAGCCGTGACGCCGGAACTGCATAATCAGGTCATCGAGGTCTGCAGGGCCTACGAAGAACATCTGAAGGCAGCCGGACAGGACTGCCGGGCCGGCCAGCCTACGCCGGGCAACAAGGCCGGCGGGCTCTCTACCCTGGATGAAAAGTCACTTGGCTGCATTCGCAAGGGCGGGACAAGACCGGTTACGGAAGTGCTGGAACAGGCGGTCCGGCCGCAGGGCAGGGGCGCCATGGTCATGGATACAGCCGGATATGATATTTCTTCAGTAACTTCCATGGTAGCCGGTGGCTGCAACCTTGTGATCTTCACTACCGGCCGCGGCACCCCGACCGGCAACGCCATCGTACCGGTGCTGAAGGTAACTGCCAATGAACGTACTTTCCGG
>JAFOIT010000036.1 GCA_017420585.1 Solobacterium sp. | reverse complement strand
GTGGATATATTCCGGGCCAGGCACTGGCTGAAGAAGCGGACGAAGACAATGGATTCATATTCGATCCACAATGAATCAGGCAGATACTTCAGCAGGAATTCATATGCTTTTATACGGTAAGCAGGTTTCCGGACCAGGAGCAGGAAGCCGGCAATACCCAGCATGGCCAGAAGGCCTGCAATGCCGGTCAGCAGTGCGGTCCTTTGCAGGACAATAAAACTGTCCAGGGGGACATGGAAGCCGGACATCATCGTAATAAGCGGCGGAAAGCAGAAGCGGGAAAACAGCAGGATGCCGGTGATGGTGCCGCTGAGCAGCAGGAAAGGATAGGCCAGCTGCCGGACCACTTCGCGGCGCAGGTTCTGTTCGGATGAACTCATTTCCCAGGCCAGTGATACAGCCGGCAGGAAGGGCAGCCAGCGGATAAAACCGGCCGCGTATACCCGGAAGCGTTTCGGCAGATAAGCAGGAAAGAAAGTCTCCAGGGCATGGCCCCGGGACAGTTCGTCCCGGATGGCCGCAAAGACTTCCCGGTTGTGCTTCTGCTCGATCAGGGACATGCTTTCCGTCAGTGAGAAGCCGCTTTCCATCAGCCGGATCAACCCCTCCAGATCCAGCGCATCAATCGAGATCCGCCGCTGCCTGATCCGCGCTGACCAGGCCGGCGGCCACAGCTTCTTCCAGTCTGGCCGCCAGCGGGACAAACGCCGCGGTTGTCGTACCGTGTTCGAAATAGTGCCTCACCTCCGCTCTGTCCATGATTTCATACACGCCGATGCGGCCGCCGTCAGCCGTGTCATACAGGCGCTGGCAGGATACGCCCTCCAGCACATCCTGCAGCTGATAAGCCGGCACACCCAGTTCCACCAGCCGGCGGATGGCCCCAAGGCAGGAAAAACTGTGCAGGCTGGTCACCACTAGGTGCCCGGTCAGCGCCGAGCGGACAGCCATCCGGGCCGCGGTGCCGTCACGGATCTCCCCGATCATGATGATGTCCGGGTCATGCCGCATCAGCTGCTTGATCCCGTCCGCATAACCCAGGTTCTGCTTTTCATTGATCTGCAGCTGGACATATTTTTCCGAATAGACTTCCACCGGATCCTCGAGTGTGTAGATCTTCTTGTGCGCCGCGTGATCAAGGATCGCGTACAGTGTTGTTGTCTTGCCGGAACCGGTCGGGCCGCTGAACACATACAGCCCGCTGCGGTGCCGGGTAATATCGCTGAACCACGCTTCCTGGGAGGGCTCCGCTGACAGGGCAGAAAGGGAGATGACGCCGTGATTGTTGAGGATCCGCAGCACCCCGCTGGTGATATGGAAACTGGATACGACCGCAAAGCGCAGGGCCAGAACGCGGCCGTCCACCTCTGTTTCAAACCTGCCGGTCTGCGGTTCCAGCACATTGGTCACATCCAGATCAGCCCGGTACATCAGATACCGGAAGAAAGCCGGGTCATACTGTTTCCGCAGCTGGCGCATTTCGCCCCGGACCCGCATCTCCGTACGCACTTCCGCATCCCGCAGGCTGAAATGAATATCCGTCACATGATGTTTCAGTGCGGTTCTGAGACAATCCCTGAGCAGTTCTTCCATAACCGTTCTCCCACATACTTTATTTGCCTGTCCGGACGGAATGACGCATTTTTCCCCGGCTTTCTTTTCGGCTGCGGATCCGGGCGCGCATTGACAAGACCTGCCGATTCCTTAAAATTATTTACATAGGAGTGTGAAATTATGGTTATAGTCAATGATCTGAAGCCGGGTCAGTCGTTCGAATACGAAAAAGGCATCTACACGGTTCTGAATGTGGACCACAATAAAACTGCCATGCGGCAGATGATTATCAAAGTCAAGGTCAAGAACATGCGGACCGGCGTCATCAACGAAATCTCCTTCACCGGCGGCGACAAGGTCGAACCGGCCCATATCGAAAAGAAGGAAATGCAGTATCTGTATGATGCCGGTGATGAACTGGTGTTCATGGATACATCCACATATGACCAGATCGGCATCCCGAAGGAACGTCTGGAATGGGAAATGAAGTTCATGAAGGCAAACGAAATGGTCAATGTCACCATGTACGATAACGAGGTGCTGGGTGTTTCCCTGCCGGATAAGGTTGAACTGCAGATTGTCGAGTGCGAGGAAGCTGTCAAGGGAGACACTGCCACTTCCGCCACCAAGAACGCTGTCGTGGAAACCGGGCTGGAGATCAAGGTGCCGCTGTTCATCAAGAACGGTGAGATCGTGGTGATTTCCACCGCTGACGGAAAATATTCCGGCCGCGCATAAGAAATAACCGGAAAAGTCATATGCCAGGCATATGACTTTTTTTATTCATGCATATTGCTTGTGTTCCGGGTAAATCCTGCTATGATGACAATGGTAAAACTCAGGGCTGGGTGAAATTCCCGACCGGCGGTATACCCCGCGAACCGCAGCTGCGGAACGAGCCGGTGCAACTCCGGCGGCGACAGTACAGTCTGGATGAAAGAGTTTCTTTTGTTTTGAACCCGGAGGTTTTTATCACAAGCCTCTTTTTTTGAGGCAGGGAGGAAAACACTCATGCATTCATCTGTCAGAACCTTAACCAAAATTGCCGTCCTGTCTGCGGTGGCCTTCGTACTGATGTACTTTGATTTCCCGCTGCCGTTTATTCCGTCCTTTTACAAACTGGACTTCAGTGAAACCGCGGTCATGGCGGGCGGCTTCGCGATGGGACCGGGGGCCGCAGTGGCCATTGAAGCACTGAAGATCCTGCTCAAGATTCTTTTCAAGGGGTCGGATACGGCTTACGTCGGCGAACTGGCCAACTTCCTGATCGGCTGCGCCTTTGTCCTGCCGGCATCCTTTATGTACCGGAAAGAAAAGACCAGGCAGCGGGCGCTGATGGGGCTGGTGGCCGGCACCCTGTGCATGACCGCAGTCGGCGTGATTATCAACTACGCTGTCCTGCTGCCGGCATATTCGTTCTTCTATCAGCTGCCGATGGAAGTGCTGATCGGCATGGGAACCGCCTTGATCCCGTTTATTACGGACAAGCTGACATTCGTGCTGCTGGCGACCACGCCGTTCAATATCATCAAGGGTGTCCTGGTCAGCATTGTGACGATTCTGCTGTACAAGCGGATCTCGCCGCTGCTGCACAGTTAAGCAAAAAAAATCCGGAACTGCCGGTCCGGATTTTTAGTTTGTTCTAACGTCGGCCGCGGATTTCATCGAGATAACTGTAGACGGTGACTTTGGTGATCCCGAGTTTTTCCGCCACCAGGTCGATGCTGCCCTTGACCAGGAAGATGCCCTTGGCATCCATGAAGCGCAGTTTTTCGATCCGCTCGCTGCGGGTAAGTCCGGAAGTGTCGGGACCAAGGATATTGTTTACCAGTGCCCGGACCATGTCGGCGACACCGACGTTGTCACTGTAGAGATCAATGGTTTCATCCTCGCTGTCACCGGCCGGTATGCGCAGGTGCAGGGGGAGGGCATCCGCATCTTCCGGTATGACTTCAGCCAGGTTGATGCACATGGCCCCGGACAGTTCATTTCCGCTGTCACGGATCAGGATCGTGGAAGAACGGATCAGATGGCCTTCGGCGGTTTCGAAATAATAGTTTGTGACAAAATCCCGTTCCAGCTGGGAGGACAGCAGCACCTGCCGGATCAGGTGATCAAAACTGTCGCCGGTCTTCCTGCCGGTGACGGTGCCGTTGGCGACATAGACAACGGAGTGTTCGGGATTGTGCAGGTCATGGATAACCACCTCGCAGCGGGATCCGAATGTCTGCACCAGCATATCCGCCATGGCTGTATATGGCTGCAGTTCCTGTCTGAGTTCTGTCATATGTCCTCCGTATAAATAGTTATATAAAAAAGTGATCAATTCTATATAAAAATGTATCATATACTGCCGGTAAATGCAATTTATACATCGATTTTATTGACTGCATATAAAATATTCTATAAACTGAAGGCGAAGAACAATACAATTGAAGGAGGATCATTCATGGCGGAAACAAAGAAGGGACATTACAGCCCCGGGGTTGTGCATAACGGTCTGCTGTACGTATCGGGACAGCTGCCGGTCAACGCCGCAACCGGGAAAATCGCGGCAGGCGGGGTCCGGGAACAGACCCTGCAGGCGCTGGCCAACCTTGACAAAGTACTGACCGATTTCGGCACCGACCGGACAAAGGTGCTGCAGTGCCGGGTGTATACCCCGGATGTGGCACTCTGGGACGAAATCAATGCGGTATACGCGGAATACTTCGGTGATCACAAGCCGTCCCGCACGATTGTTCCGACCAGCGGCCTGCACTACGGCAGCCTGATTGAAATCGAAGCCCTGGCGGTGTGTGAAGAGGGGGACAAGGCATGAACTACCATGAACTTGACACCCCGGCCCTGATCATTGACCAGGACATCATGATGGATAATATCCGCTTCATGCAGGCATACGCCGACCGCAATCATGTCAGCCTGCGGCCGCATACCAAGACCCACAAGATCCCGGAGATCGCGAAACTCCAGGAAGAATGCGGCGCCCGGGGAATTGCGGTAGCCAAGGTCGGGGAAGCGGAAGTAATGGTCGCCCACGGTCTGAAGGATATCTTTATTGCCAACGAAATCGTCGGCACTGTCAAACTGCAGCGGATCAGGGCGCTGATGGAACAGGGGATCGACATGTCCTTCGGCATGGACAGTATTGAAGGCGCGGAAATGATCCAGAATGTCTTTGCCGGCAGCGGCCTGAAGGCCCGGGTGCTGGTGGAGATCGAAGTCGGGGAAAACCGCTCCGGCGTGGTGGAAGAAGATTACTTCCGGAAGCTGCTCGATTATCTGCGTACGCACTGCCCGGATATCCATCTCAAGGGTGTCTTCTCCCATGACGGGCACTCCTACAGTGCCCCGGATCTGGATGCCTGCCGGGAGATTGATCTTGCGGCCCAGGAAAGAACGCTGATGTTCGCGGCGATCGCCAGGGAGATGGGCTTTGACATCACCACGGTCAGTATCGGCTCAACACCGTCCCTGACCCATGATTTCCCGATCCTGGACGGGGTTACGGAACTGCGGCCGGGCACCTATATCCTGATGGATGCCTCGCAGGGCCGGGCCTATGGTTCCATGGACCGCTGTGCCGCCTATGTGCTGGCTACCGTGATTTCCAAACCGACGGAAGAACGGGTCATTCTGGATGTCGGGGCCAAGGGCATAACGAAACAGAAACGGTCGCAGGGCATCTGCGCTTCCGGCGGCATGGGCGATATCCGGGAATTCCCGGGCACAACCATCTATGATGTATATGACGAACATGCGATCATCTACAGCCGTGACATGCACGACCATGTCAAGGTCGGCGACAAAGTCACCATCATCCCCGTGCACATCTGCCCGACCATGAACCTGCAGGAGAAGGTCTGGCTGGTGTCAGGCGAAGAAATCACCGCGGAACTGACGGTCAGCTGCCGCGGCAGACTGCAGTAACAGCAGGAGGAAAGAACATGATTATTCTTAAAAATGCGGACGTATACGCGCCCGAACATCTCGGCAAGCGGGATATCCTGATTGCCGGAAACAGAATCGAGAAAATCGCTGAACATCTGGACGGTTACGAAAACATCGCCGAGGCCGAAGTCATCGACCTTCAGGGCCGGAAAACCGTTCCGGGCTATATCGACATGCATGAGCACATCACCGGGGGCGGCGGCGAAAAGGGTTTTGCCAGCCGGGTCCCGGAAGCGCAGGCCGGCATCCTGCTGGGCAACGGCATCACGACCGTGCTGGGCATGCTCGGCACTGACGGTGTAACCCGCAGCCTGGAAAACCTGGTGGCCAAGGCCTATGCGTTCCGTGAAGAGGGCATCCGGGCCTATACCCTGACCGGGTTCTACGGTTATCCGACCCCGACCCTGATGGAGAATGTCGAGCGCGATGTGATGATGATCGACACGATGATCGGGGTCAAGACCAGCATGTCTGACCACCGCAGCTCCAACCTGACCGCGGCGCAGCTGATTGACCTGGCCACCCAGGCCAGACGCGGTGGCATGCTGTCGGGCAAGGCCGGCATCGTGACCATCCACGTCGGTCCCGGCCCGGATATGCTGAAGCCGCTGTTTGAAGCAGTGGAACTCTGCGACGTCCCGATCCAGAAGTTTATCCCGACCCACATGGGCCGCAGTGACGCGCTGTTCAGCGAAGCCATGAAGTTTGCCAAGATGGGCGGCTTCATCGACATCACGGCCAAGAATGAGGATCTGGAGGGGGTCAGCGCGAAGATTCTGCGCTACTTTGAACAGGATCCGGAAAACCATCACCTGACCATGACCAGTGACGGCTTCGGCAGCATGCAGAAGTACAACGAACGCATGGAAGTCATCGGCTACACCTACGCGTCGCCGTCCTGCCTGCACAATACGGTCCGCTACCTGGTTCAGGAAAAGAATGTGCCGCTGGAACTGGCGCTGACACTGGTTACCGTCAATCCGGCCGATGTGCTGAATCTCAAAGGCCAGCGCGGCTGCCTGAAGGAAAACGCCTTCGCTGACATCAATGTCTATGATGATGACATGAATCTGCAGTATGTCTTTACGGAAGGCCGCAAGGCAGTCTGGGACCACGAACTGAAGATGCGGGGCATGTTCGAGGAATAACCGTATGATTTCATGACCTGAGGCATAAACCTCAGGTCATTTCTTTATGGTGTATGCTATAATACTTTGGATAATGGAGATTGTTGTATGACCAAATATTCTCGAACAGCTAAATACGAAGACCTGCGCAGCCGTCTTCAAAATGATGCCGAGGAAGATATCCGCAGCCGGGAACTGTCGCAGTATGAGCGGCGGCTGAACCAGATCAGTGCGAATAATTTTGAGGCTCCGAAGGAATACAATCCGGCCGATCATGACCCGATTCATGCCCGGCGCAAGCAGTATCAGGAACCGGCCCCGGCCCCCGCGGCGGAACCGGTGCGCCCGGTCATTGAGGATTCGTCCGACAATATCGGTTTCAATCCGTCCAGCATGCGGAATGAAAACTATACATCGGCGTTCAACAATGAGTATCTGAACGAATACATCAAGGAAGTCAAGCAGTACAATATCGACCAGGGTACGGCTTCGAGCACGAATACCGACCTCGATATCCTGCGCTCCCTGCGCAGTGACCGCCCGGCCCCGAGCAAGCCGTATCCGGATGAGCCGACCATTGAGGTTCCCTACAGCCGTCCGGTAACCGGCCGCCCGGCTCCCGCCCCGGCGCCTGCTCCTGCTCCGGCCCCGGCGCCGGCCAGAAGACAGGAAGAATCGACCGCGACCATGGATATTCCGTTCTTCCGCAGTGATCCGGATGAGGACTTCGTCGGTGATGACCGCCAGAACGGCACCAAGACCATGACCCGTGAGGACATTGCGGCCGAAGTGCAGAACCTGCTCCGCGAACAGGAACAGACCCAGCCGCAGCCGGCACCTGTCTATGAGACCCGCCCGGCAGCCACCCGTGTGGAAGACCAGCGTTCGGCCCACCAGCAGCTGCTTAACGAAACGACCCAGATGCGGGCCCAGCTGGATGATTACGAAGACAACCTGACCGAAGTCAGCGATAAGATGCAGCGCACCAACCAGGTGCTGAATATCGTCCTGGTTGTGCTGATCGTCGTTCTGATCGCTGTGCTTGGCCTCGTCATTTACTGGATACTGCTTTCGAAAGGAATTCTCGGATGAAGATCAATATCGCCATCGACGGCCCGAGTGCTGCCGGCAAAAGCACTATTTCGGAACTGCTGGCCCAGCGCCTGAACTATGTGCATCTCGACACCGGTGCCATGTACCGCTGCACAGCCATGAAGGCCCTGCAGTGCGGTATTGCGCTGGATGATGAGCAGGGGGTTGTTGACATGCTTGCGGATACGGAAATCCGCATGACCCCGGACGGCACGGTTTTTCTGGACGGCAAGGATGTCACCGCGGCTATCCGTAAGGACCAGATCTCCATGGCGGCAAGTGATGTTTCCAAACATAAGGAAGTCCGCCGGGTCCTGGTGGAACGGCAGCAGAAACTGGCTGCCGAAAAGGGCTACATCATGGACGGCCGTGATATCGGCACGGTTGTGCTGAAGGATGCGGAAGTCAAGATCTATCTCACCGCTTCCTCCTATGCCCGGGCCCTGCGGCGAATGAAGCAGAACCGGGAAAACGGCATATCCGACGGTGATCTGGAGACCATTCAGAAAGAGATTGAAGCCCGTGATTACCAGGATATGCACCGGGAGAATTCCCCGCTGACCAAGGCGGAGGATGCTGTTGAGGTGGACAGTTCCGATCTCACCATTGAGGAAACCGTTGAGCGGATCATGGCCCTGGCCTTGCCGTTCATCACCGCAGAGGAAACCGTATGAACAGAGGAATCATCGCCATCGTTGGCCGGCCTAATGTAGGCAAGTCAACGATTTTTAACAGAATTGCCGGGTCACGCATCTCCATCGTGGAGGACACCCCCGGCGTAACCAGGGACCGCATCTATGCCCCGGCATACTGGCTGGACAATGAGTTCCGGGTCATTGACACCGGCGGGATTCAGATGGCCGACCAGCCGTTCCAGGAGGAAATCCGGGCCCAGGTGCAGATCGCCATTGACGAAGCGGATGTCATCCTGATGGTCACCAGTGCCAGAACAGGCGTCAGTGATGATGACCGGTTCATTGCCGGCCTGCTGCGCCGTTCCGGCAAACCGGTTGTCCTGGCTGTCAATATGGTCGACGACACCACGAAAATCGCGTCAGCCTATGAATTCTATGAACTGGGCATCGGTGATCCGATTCCCTGCAGCGGCATTCACGGGGCCGGCATCGGTGATGTCCTGGATGCGTGCATGGCGCTGTTCCCGGAAGAAAAGGAAAGTGAAGCGGCGGAAGGCATGCGGCTGGCCGTCATCGGCGAACCGAATGTCGGCAAGTCCAGCCTGGTCAATGCCATTCTGAAGGAAGACCGGGCTATTGTGTCCGATATCCAGGGGACAACCCGCGATGCCGTGGACACGCCGTTTGAATTCGAAGGCCGCAAGTACATCATTGTGGATACAGCCGGGATCCGCAAACGCGGCAAGGTCTACGAAAACATCGAGAAATACTCGGTTCTGCGGGCCATGCAGGCCATTGAGAAATGTGATGTCGCACTGTTCCTGATTGATGCCGAAAAGGGTATCCGCGAACAGGACAAGCACGTAGCCGGGTATGCCAGTGAAGCCGGCAAGCCGCTGATCATCGTCGTCAACAAGTGGGACGCAGTGGCCAAGGATGACCACACGATGAACAGGTTTACCGAAGATATCCGCACCCAGTTTGCCTATCTTTCGTATGCGCCGGTGATCTTTGTCTCGGATAAAACCGGGCAGCGGGTGGGCAATATCCTGCCGCTGGCTGACCAGGTTTATGCGAATGCCTCCCGGCGGATTCCCACCAATGTGCTTAACGAAGTGATCATGGATACCCAGATTACAACGCCGGCCCCGGCCCGCAACGGCCGCCGGCTGCGGGTCTACTATGCCACCCAGGTCGGGGTGAACCCGCCGACCTTTGTCTTCTCGGTCAACGAACCCGAACTGATGCATTTTTCCTATCAGCGTTTTCTGGAGAATCAGCTGCGGCAGGCCTTTGACTTTACCGGCACGCCGCTGAAACTAATTGTCAGAAAGAAGGTCAGCGAATGAAAACTGCAGTATTGGGCACCGGCAGCTGGGGAACCGCCCTGGCGCAGGTGCTTGCCGACAACGGCAATGATGTTGTGCTCTGGGGCATCGATGCCTCACAGGTAAACGATATCAACGAGAACCACCGCAACTCCCTGTTTTATGACACCGAACTGAATCCGGCCCTGCATGCCGAAATGGATATTGCCTGTCTGCGGGACGCAGACCTGCTGCTGTTTGCCGTGCCGTCCATCGCCCTCGAAGAAACCCTGAAGAAAGCGGCGGCTGTACTGGACAGGCCGGTCATTGTCATCAATGTGGCGAAAGGCTTCCACCCGGTGACCCACGAGCGGCTCAGCGTGGTCATCCGCCGTTTCATGCCGGCCGAGAAACTGAAGGCTGTGGTATCGCTGATCGGACCTTCCCATGCCGAGGAGGTCATTGAGCGCAAATTGACGGTCATCAATGCGGTCAGTGCCGATCAGGAAGCGGCGGAAACTGTACAGCAGCTCTTTTCCAACCGGTATTTCCGGGTTTATACCAACACCGATGAGACCGGGGCGGAAATCGGGGTTGCCGTCAAGAATATCATGGCACTGGCTTCCGGTATCCTTACCGGGATCGGCCAGGGTGACAATGCCCGGGCAGCGCTGATTACCCGGGGTCTGGCTGAGATGACCCGTTACGGCACTGCCATGGGCGGCCGGGTTGATACATATCTGGGTCTTGACGGGGTCGGGGATCTGATTGTGACCTGCACCTCAAGGCATTCCCGCAACTTCATGGCCGGCTACCAGATCGGTCAGGAAGGCGGGGCTGAGCATTTCATGAAAGTAAACAAGAAGACGGTCGAAGGTATCTTCGCCTGCCGGATCGTGTACGAAGAAGCCCGTAAACACGGTATTTCGATGCCGATTACCGAACAGGTGTATCAGGTCATCTATGAAGGAAAAGACCCGGAAACAGCCCTGAATGAGCTCATGACGCGGGAGTTGAAACCGGAGGATCACTGAGATGAAACAGATCAACAGATTCCTGCGCCCGGCTGTCAGCCTGCTGGTGCTGGCCGGGGAATACCTTCTGGTGCGCGGGCCGCTGTTTTATCTGCACGGCATGATGCAATGGCCGCAGATCCTGGCCCTGGTGGCTGCCGCCGGCATTCTTCTGTCTGTTGGTCTTGACCTAAAGAATCTTGATCTGTTTTCCGCAGCCGGTTACGGCTGCGGATTTATGGCCGGCCTGCTGTTTCATCAGTACGGCATGGATCCCGGCGGCGGCCGGACCGACAATCTCTGGCTGATCTGGACCACCGTGCTTTTTACTTTCATGTGCATTGGCCTGGCCATGGCCATCCGGGCGGGTTCGGCCGGCCGGGAAAAAGAATAGGATGGGGGAATGGATATGGAACTTTACCGCGGCAATATTGTCTATGCGGAAACAGCAGAAAAACTGGTTGAATTTACGCATGCCTGGCTGGCCGTTGAAGGCGGCAGGGTGGAAGGAATCTATCCGGTTCTGCCGGAAAAATTTGCCGGTCTGCCGGAGACGGATTTCGGGGATGATGTGATCATACCGGCTTTTTCTGATCTGCATGTTCACGCCCCGCAGTACCCGCAGCGGGGTCTGGCAATGGATACGCTGCTGGAGGACTGGCTGAACCGCTATACCTTTCCGCTGGAAGAGCGCTATGCGGATCCGGCTTTTGCCCGGGCGGTCTACGATCGGTTTATTGACGACCTGCTGGCCCACGGGACGATGCACGCGGTCATTTTCGGAACCATTCATGTGCCGGCGACCGACTATCTGATTGAACGTCTGGAAGAAAAGGGCATGCATGCCCTGGTCGGCAAGGTCAATATGGATATCAACAGTCCGCCGGGGCTTTGTGAAGACACAAAGAAGTCACTG
>JAFOIT010000035.1 GCA_017420585.1 Solobacterium sp. | reverse complement strand
TATCGGATGAACGGTGTCCGGATTTGGGACTTTTCCGTCTTTCATATCATCTGCCTCCATAAACTCCGAGTTGTCTCTATATGCATTATACAAAAACAGGACTTATCAGTCCTGTCTGTTGTCAATGGTGGAGCTGAGGGGAGTCGAACCCCTGTCCAAGAGTCGTCCCACATCCGGATATCTACAGTTTAGACCGCTGATTGATAAGACGGCGACATGACAGCGGACTACCCGTCAGCCGAATCTGCCTGTATTTTTGTCAGGATCCTCTTCCAGGCGCGGGATTCTCCTTATCCGTTTGTTTTACACAACCGTCAGTAAGCGGCAACCTGACAGCCGGCTCAGCTGCAGCTCTTTATCGAGCGATTAAGCAGCGAATGCGAAACTATTGTTTCTGTTAGCGTTTAAATTTAATTGGTGATAAGGTCACCGCTCCACTGCAATCCGGATCAAACGTAAACCTGTCGAAACCTTGACAGCCCCATGTCTGATGCGAGAGTAATGTATCACTTTTCTGCCGGAATATCAACTGTCTCCCAGAGACCCATGCGGATGACGCGGTAATGCGGATGGTACAGGTTCCGGTATTCTTCGCTGTGGTGAACCGCCGGATAGGCATTGCCGCGGTAGAAGGCAAGATATGCCTCCATCTCTTCACGGCTGATATTAAAGCCGAAGGCATCAAACTGATTCCTGAAATATTTCAGCTTCCGCATGAATTCGGTCATGGACCCGGTCGTGACAGCAGCGCTGCGGACAAACCATCCGTTAATCTCTTCAGCGGAATACATGGTCATTGCCTTAGCCAGGTTCAGCCGGCACATGCCGCTGCCGATCGGCACATACAGTTCCGCTTCCGGATCCGGTTCAACCTCCTGCAGTTCCTGTTCCAGATACCGGAGTGAATGCTGGGGATCGGCAATCATATGACCGCCGCCCCAGGTGTTCTGATACAGCAGCTTGATGCAGTCCTGCGGCTTCATGCCGGGGTATTTTTCAGCATGCATACGCATGATTTCAGCCAGTTCTTCCATCGTGTACTACCTCTTGAATTTCAGTGCCTTCTCCATCTCCCGCTTGGCGTCACGCAGTTTCGCGCTTTCCCGCTTGTCATAGAGATTCTTGCCCCGGGCCAGGGCGATTTCCAGTTTGGCCCGCCCGCTTTTCAGATACATGCGGACCGGGATCAGTGTATAACCTTTGAGCCGCACTTTGTCATAGAGTTTGCGGATTTCGTACTTGTGCATCAGCAGCTTGCGGTCCCGGGTCTCATCAACATTGAAGATATTGCCATATTTATATGGGGAAATATGCATGCCCTTGATCCAGGCTTCCCCGTTGCGGATGGAAATGTAGGAATCCTGGAACTGGATTTTCCCCTCCCGCACCGATTTGATCTCCGTACCGGTCAGGGCGATGCCGCATTCGATTTTCTCATCCAGGAAATAATCATGGCTGGCCCGGCGGTTCTGGGCGACAACCTTCATTCCATCATTTTTTTCTGCCATGCCGCTCTCTCCTTCCCGGCCGGGTCTGCCGTCTTCGTTTCTGATTGCCGGACGGCCTGTACATCGGCTTCTTTCCTGATTGTACCAGTTCGAAGTCAATTGTGCGCGTATTCTTGTCGGCTGCCACGACTCTGACCCTTACCTTCTGGCCAAGCCGGTAGGTATTGCCGCGGCTGCGGCCGACCAGGGAACCTTCTTCCTCATCGTAGCGATAGTAGTCATCACTCAGGCTCTGGACGCGGACCAGGCCTTCAACCGTATTGGCCAGCAGGACATAGAAGCCAAAGCCGGTGACGGAAGAGATAATCCCTTCATACTGCTGACCGATATGGTCTGCCATGTACTCGGCTTTCTTCATATCCGTAACGGCCCATTCGGCATCCGCGGAGATCCGCTCCCGCATGCTGGCCTGGGCAGCGATTTCCTGAACGGCCGCTTCATCCGCTGCCCGGTCCTTCCCGGTGCTGTTTTCATCAAATGCATACTTCCGCAGCATCCGGTGGACGATCAGGTCCGGATACCGGCGGATCGGTGAAGTGAAGTGCAGGTATTCTTCTTCGGCAATGCCGAAATGCCCGGCACAGACACTGTCATACCTGGCTTTCTGCATGCATCTGAGCAGGCTGCGGGACAGCACTTCATACTGCGGCTCCTCCCGGCAGCTTTCCAGGAATGCCTGCAGGTCCTTTGGCCTGACCGAACTTCCCCGCGGCCGGATAAACCGGCAGCCCAGCCGGAATGACAGCTGCTCAAAAGCCCGCAGTTTCCGCAGCTGCGGCTCTTCATGGATCCGGTAGACACAGGGAATGGCATTGGCATGCATGAAGCGGGCCACACTGACATTGGCGGCGATCATGCAGTCTTCGATCGCCCGTTCGGCCACACCCCGCACCCGGGCTCTTACTTCTGTCGGATGGCCGTTTTCATCCACGATGATCTCGGCTTCTTCCGTATCAAAATCGATGGCCCCGCGCATGGTTCTGTCTGCCCGCACCGCGTCGGCACACGCCCGCAGGTCATCCAGCATAACGAGCAGATGGCGGTATTTTGTCCGCATTGTCTCATCCCCGCTGTAGATCCGGTTGACATCTTCATACGTCATCCGCTCATCCGAATGGATCACAGACGGGAAGATTTCCGCAGAGGTGATTTTTCCTTCAACAGAGACCTGCATGGCGCATGTGAGCGTCAGCCGGTCCACCTGCGGATTCAGGCTGCAGATCCCGTTGCTCAGCGCATGCGGCAGCATCGGCACCACCCGGTCGGTCACATACACCGAAAAGCCCCGTTCATATGCTTCCCGGTCCAGGGCTGAGCCCGGCGTCACATAGTGGCTGACATCCGCGATGGAAACCAGCAGTTCCCAGCCCGCGTCTGTCCTGCTGACCGCCACGGCATCATCAAAGTCCTTTGAACCGGCCCCGTCCATCGTGATTGTCAGGATACCGCGCAGGTCCCGCCGTCCGGCCAGTTCCTCCGGAAGTACCTCCTGGGGAATCTGCTGTGCTTCCTGCACGGCCTTTTCACTGAATTCCGGATCCACGCCGCTGTCCAGCAGCAGAGAAAGAATATCCATGCCGGGATCATCCGCGTGCCCGATAATCCGCTCCGGCCGCAGTTTGAGCGGCTCGTCATAGGATTCGATCCTGAGCAGCACCCGTGAGCCTTCTGCCGGTGACAGGGATTTTTCATTCATGACCAGGTATCTGCCATTGCGGATCCGGTCATCATCCGGGATGCAGCGCAGCGTACTGCCGGCTCTTACATACGTTCCCGTCACATGGGTGCGGGCGTGCTTCAATACCTGCAGCACGGTCCCGGTGCCGCCGTCATACGGCTTGAACAGGACAATGTCCCGGTCCATCGCATGGTTCTGTTCCTCGGCAGGAATCAGCACCGTGCCGTCGTCCAGATCGATATACCCGCTGCCTTTGCGGCTGATATGGATAACCGCTTCGATAAACCCTGCCTGACTGCGGGTCTGGTACATGTTTTTCTTGTTGCGGACCAGCTGCCAGGATTCCTCCAGCTCGTCCATCGCTTTGTCAAAGACGATAAAATCCGCAGATTTCTCCACGCCAAGACGCGACGCGATGGCACTGCGGTTCAGGGTATTTTTCCTCTCATTCCCGACCAGGGTGAGAATTTTCTGTTTCATTGTTTCCATAAGATCAAAAAAGCCGGTACTTCATGCCGGCTGTGTGATTAATCGAGAATACGGATGGCGATGACCAGGGCAAAGAAGATAACCCCGAATGCCATTGTCAGGTTCGTGATCACCTTTTCAGATCCCCGTTCCTTGACGTTGGCAAACAGATTCAGGCCGCCGGTTCCGGTAAACGCTCCGGATATTCCATCTGATTTTCCGCTCTGCAGCAGGACCAGAACGATCAGTATTGCCGATACAATCATCAGTAAAGCACTCAGCATGGATAAACTCCTTTCGCTTTTGCCAAGTTATTATACAAAACCGGCGCCTGAATGTAAATGTTTAACTTTAAATCAGCCATGCCTGGGAACGTATAGTTCCGGTGCATTGGTGAAGATATCCGTGATGCCGGCCGCTTCCAGGGCGGCGGTATCCTGTACTTCGATATCCCCGCCGTCGGGATAAAACGGTTCAAAATGCGTGACATTCCAGGCCCTGACCGGCTTGTCTGTTCTTGTCTTCAGATCCGGGATATCGATCCGCTTGATAAACGGGTGCAGCGCGTCTGCCCCGGCGGCCTCGGCAATTTCCAGACAGCGGCTGGCATACTCTGCCAGGGCCCCGACATGGAGGTCCGGCCGCATCTTCTTCAGCATGGCAACGGATTCCGGATTAAATGAAGAGTAGATGATATACGGTTCCATCCCGTACTCCCTGACCAGGTCCAGGATCATCTGCTCCATGCCGTCATAGCGCACTTCGCTGTTTTTCAGCTCGATATTGAGCAGGATCCCGCGGCTGACGCAGGCATCATGAATCAGTTCCAGCACTTCGCGGATCGTCGGCACGTGTTCATTGTCATCCCCGCGGATATGCATTGCCTTCAGTTCGGCCAGGGTATAGTCCTTTAACCAGCCGCTGTGATCAGTTGTGCGGTCTACCGTTTCGTCATGCATGACCACGATCTGGCCGTCCCGGCTGAGCTGGATATCGAGTTCGATGCCGGTAATTTCATAGTTCAGTGCTTCCCTGAATGCGGACAGCGTATTTTCCGGGTATCTGTAGCTGCAGCCCCGGTGAGCCCATATTTTCATTGTTTTTTTCTTCCTTCTTTTCTTCTGATATACACCGTTCCTCTGCTCCGCGTCAATTCCCGTACAGAACAGAGAAAAGCCGGAAGCTTTCACTTCCGGCTTAACCGGTACTTATTCGGCGTCGGCTTTGATCGTACCGCGGACAAGATGTCCGAAGTATTCACCGTAAGCCCTGGCCTCCCGCAGATCGGCTTCCGACGGCTTGAAGCGGATACGCAGGCCGTCATGGACCTTCATGTTGAGCTGCTTCAGGCGTTCGGTCAGATGCGGAACCGCTTCACCGCTCCAGCCGAAGCTGCCGAAGGCCGCCGCGTGCTTGCCCTTGACCAGGGCGGCGTGCAGGCCGGTCGTCAGGTTGAAGATCGGCGGCAGGGCTTCCCCGACAATCGTCGGACTGCCGAAGAGTACGGCATCAGCCCGGTTGATTTCATCAATGACCGTCTCCGGATCATCTTCCTGCATGTTGTGCAGCAGGACATCCATATTGCCGTCAGCACTCTCCACCAGGCCTTCCGCTATCGCTTTCGCGATCATCTCGGTGTAGCCATAGGCAGTGACATACGGGATCACTACGGTCGGCCTGGCAAACGGCCGGGGTGCAGACCATTCCTTTGTCTTCTCCACGATCTCATCGATGTGGCTGTCCAGCACAGGCCCGTGACCGGTGCAGATCATATCGACATCAAGTTCTCCCAGCCGGACCAGTCCGTTTCTGACAAATGGTCTGGCGAACGGTCCCATTATGCAGTCAAAGTAATACTTTGCGGCTTTCCAGTAACCTTCTTCATCCGTCACCTTCGAGCGCAGCACATCCTCTGTGGCAAAGTGGGCCCCGAACGAATCACACGGGAACAGGGTCTTGATCTCCTTTGCGTATGTCCACATGGTGTCCGGCCAGTGCAGGTTCGGCAGTAAATGGAATTCCAGGGTGATGTCACCAAGTGACAGGGTATCCTTGTCCTTTACCGTTTTGGCCTTGAAGTCCGTGCGGTTCATGATCTGTTTCAGGTTGTTGACGGCAACCGCCGTGCCGACGACGGTGATTTCCGGATTCTTTTCCAGCAGCAGGCCGATGCCGTCCGCATGGTCCGGTTCCGTGTGGTTCATGATGATGTAATCAACATCGGCCAGCGGTGTAACTTCTTCGATCCTTCCCAAGTACTCATCAAAGAACCTGCTCTTTTCCGTTTCAAACAGTGCGGTCTTCTCACTGCCCTTCAATACGTAGGAATTGTAGCTGGTGCCGTATTCCGTCGTCATGATAATATCAAACACTTTCAGATCGAAATCTTCAATTCCGACCCACCAGAGTCTGTCTTTCAGCTGAATACTGTTCATGGTTTACCTCCTGTATTCTCTGCAAGTAAGTGTACCACGCGGAAAGAAAAAGGTCATCCGCAGATGACCTTGATCTTTCAGCTCAGAGCTTGACGTTGTAGAAGCCCGCCTTGCCGCGGTATTCAGCGACTGTATCGAGTTCCTCCTCGATTCTCATCAGCTGGTTGTACTTGGCAATCCGGTCTGTCCGGCTGGCAGAACCTGTCTTGATCTGGCCGGCGTTGACACCGACAACCAGGTCAGCGATGGTTGTGTCTTCGCTTTCACCGGAACGGTGGGAGACAACTGCCGTGTAGCCGGCCTGCTTGGCCATTTCGATGGCGTCCATTGTTTCGGACAGCGTACCGATCTGGTTGACCTTGATCAGGATCGAGTTGGCAATGCCGAGTTCGATGCCCTTCTTCAGGAATTCGGTGTTGGTAACGAACAGGTCATCACCGACCAGCTGGATTCTGGAACCCAGGCGGTCAGTCAGCTTCTTCCAGCCATCCCAGTCATTTTCACCCAGACCATCTTCGATGGAGATGATCGGATACTTGTTGCACCATTCTTCGTACATGTCGATCATCTGCTTGGTGGTCTTGACACCCATGCCGGAACGGGTCAGCTCGTACTTCTTTGTCTTGGCATTGTACAGTTCGCTGGCTGCGGCATCGAGGCAGATGCAGATGTCTTCACCCGGCTTGTAACCGGCTGCCTTGATGGCTTCGACAATCAGTTCGAGCGGTTCTTCGTTGCCCTTTGTGCAGGACGGGGCGTAACCGCCTTCGTCACCGACATTGGTTTCATAACCGGCTGCCTTCAGGATCTTCTTCAGGGCATGGAATGTTTCCGCACCCATCCGCATGGCTTCACGGAAGTTCTCCGCGCCGACCGGCATGATCATGTATTCCTGCAGGTCAACGGTGGAGTCGGCGTGCTTGCCGCCGTTGAGGACGTTCATCATCGGCGCCGGCAGGACCTTGGCGTTGATGCCGCCGAGGTACTTGTACAGCGGCTGGCCGTAGTAGTCAGCTGCCGCTCTGGCACAGGCCAGGGAAACAGCCAGGGTCGCATTGGCACCCAGCTTGGACTTGAACGGTGTACCATCCAGATCGATCATGATCTTGTCGATGGCTGTCTGTTCGGTAACGTCCATGCCGATCAGCTTCGGGGCGATCTTTTCATTGACATTCTTGACAGCCTTCAGGGTTCCCTTGCCGCCGTAGCGCTTCTTGTCGCCGTCACGCAGTTCCAGCGCTTCTCTTTCACCGGTGGACGCGCCGGACGGGACAATAGCCCGGCCCCAGGCACCGGATTCGGTTGCGACTTCGCACTCTACGGTCGGATTGCCGCGGGAATCAAGTACTTCCCGGGCATACACACTTACAATATAAGGCATTTTCTTTCTCCTCCTGTTACTCAGCGAACGGCATCGATGATCTCCAGGAAGGAATCAACCTTCAGGGAGGCCCCGCCGATCAGTGCACCGTCAATGTCGGCGCATGCCATGTATTCTTTGATGTTGGTCGGTTTGACACTGCCGCCGTACTGGATACGGACCTTGGCAGCTGTATCTGCGTCATACAGTTCTTCAACTGTCTTTCTGACCAGGGCACAGCAGTCCTGCGCAATCGTCTGGTCAGCCGACTTGCCGGTGCCGATCGCCCAGATCGGTTCATAGGCAATGACCATGCGGGAAACTTCATCCGCGCTCAGGCCTTCCAGGGAACCCTTCAGTTCTTCCTTCAGGACGGCCGCTGTTTCCCCGGCATCATACTGTGCTTCTGTTTCACCGATGCACAGAATCGGGACGATGTTGGACGCAAACAGGCGCTTTGCCTTGGCAGCGCACGCTTCGTTTGTCTCAGCGTAATATGTTCTTCTTTCAGAGTGGCCGATGATGCAGTAGGTAATGCCGATTTCTTCCAGCATCGGGACACTGACTTCACCGGTGTAGGCACCGCTGTCCTTGGCATTGCAGTTTTCGGCCGCAACGATCAGGTGCTTGGCGTTGGCCACACAGGCATTCAGGCAGGTAAACGGCGCGGCAATGCCGAAGTCGGCCGCTTCGTCACCGGTCAGGTGCGCTTCCACACCCTGCATGAATTCAACGGCATCCTTCTGCAGCTTGTTCATCTTCCAGTTGCCGACGATAATTGGTTTCCTGCTCATCTTACTTCTCACTCAGAACAGCAATGCCAGGCAGCTGTTTCCCTTCCATATATTCCAGAGATGCGCCTCCGCCTGTGGAGATGTGGGTGAATTTATCCGCATAGCCGAGGTTCTTCGCAGCCGACGCGGAGTCACCGCCGCCGATGATGGATGTGCAGTCTTCCAGACCGGCAATGGCCTTGCAGACACCGATTGTGCCAACCGCAAACTGTTCCTTTTCAAAGACACCCATCGGGCCGTTCCAGAATACTGTCTTCGCCCCGGCGAGTTCCTTTTCAAACAGTTCAACGGACTTCGGGCCGATATCCAGACCCATGAAGCCGTCCGGGATTTCATTGCACGGTACGGTCTTCACTTCCGTCGGATCATCAAACGCATTTGCGACAACGGTATCAACCGGCAGGATCAGCTTGCCTTCAGCCTTGGCCAAGAATTCCTTCGCGATTTCAACCTTGTCTTCTTCCAGCAGGGATGTGCCGATGCCGTAACCCTGTGCCTTATAGAATGTATATGCCATGCCGCCGCCGACAATGATCTTGTCCGCGATCTTCAGCAGATTTTCAATAACACCGATCTTATCGGAAACCTTGGCGCCGCCGAGCACTGCCACAAACGGCCGCTTCGGATCATCCAGGGCCTGGCCCAGGTACTTCAGTTCCTTTTCAATCAGGAAACCGCAGGCATTCGGCAGAAGTTCCGGAATACCGACGGTGCTCGCATGTGCGCGGTGCACGGAACCGAAGGCATCTTCGACGAACAGGTCGCCGAGACCTGCCCAGTACTTTGCCAGATCCGGGTCGTTCTTTGTTTCGCCCGGTTCATAGCGGGTGTTCTGAACCAGCAGGATTTCGCCGTCCTTCAGGGCAGCCACGGCCTTTTCCAGTTCTTCCCCGCGGGTAGCAGCGGAGAAGTAAACCGGGGCAGCCTGCAGGGCCTTGAGCGGCTCCACGGCAATTGCCAGGTCATTCTTCAGTTTGTCTTCGTCTGTCTTGATCTTTCCGAGATGGCTCAGCAGGATAACCTTTGCGCCATGTTCAGTCAGATAGTTGATGGTCGGCAGCGCAGCCCGGATCCGGTTGTCGTCCGTTACTGTTGTGCCTTTGTGGGGAACATTGAAGTCAACGCGGACAATAACCTTCTTGCCCTGGACATCAAGTTCCCTGATTGTACGTTTAGCCATAAAAATCGCCTCCTGTGTATCTTTTATCGCCCGAGCATCTGATCGTACAGCTGCTCATAGAGCAATGCGCTCTTTTCCCATGAAACATCCGTTGCGAAGGCACTGCTGACCAGTGCGTCCCAGCCTTCCGGATTCTCATAATACTGCTTCAGCGCATAATTAATAGTATAAACCATATCGTCCGCATTAGCGGCATAAAAACTGAAGCCGTTGCCGTCGCCCGTGTATTGGTTGAACGGTCTTACCGTATCCCGCAGGCCGCCTGTTTCGCGGACCAGCGGCAGGGTCCCGTAACGCATCGAAACCATCTGGCTGATCCCGCACGGTTCATACAGTGACGGCATCAGGAACAGGTCGGAACCGGCATAGATGCGGTGTGCCAGGTCTTCGTTGTACCCCTGGTAATAGACTGCCCTGCCTTTGTATTCGTTTTCCATCCAGCGGAAGGCGCTTTCGGCAGCCTCCTCACCGGTACCCAGGATCACCAGCTGGACATTGGCACTCATGATCTCCCGGAGCTTCTGGGAAATCAGATAGACACCCTTCTGTTCCGTCAGTCTGGACACCATACCGATCAGGCAGGTATCCGGCAGGATCTCCAGCCCGAGTTCCTTCTGCAGGGCCGCCTTGTTGGCCGCCTTGCCGGTCTTCCATGTTTTCGGACCGTAGTTCTTGGCCAGCCGGCGGTCCGTCTGCGGATCCCACTCGACGGTATCAATGCCGTTGGTAATGCCCCAGAGATCTTCCCGTCTGTACCGGAGGATCTCGTCCATCCGCTCGCCGTACTGGCTGGTCAGGATTTCCGAGGAATAGGTCGGTGATACGGTTGAAATCTTGTCGGCATAGACCAGCGCGGTCTTCAGGAAACTGATGCCGTTGTCAAAGCGGGTAGAACCGTTGTCAAAGTAATAGTAGTCAAGGCCCAGGCAGCTCGGCAGCATCTCCACCCCGAAATTGCCCTGGAAAGCCAGATTGTGAATCGTAAAGACGTGCTTGATGCGCTGGTAGCGTTCATCACCGCCGAAGCACACATGGCACAGCAACGGTACCATGCCGCTCTGCCAGTCGTTGCTGTGGATGATGTCCGGCCACCAGTCCAGGAAACCCAGCATGTCGAGCAGGGCCCGCTGGTAGAAGGCAAACCGCTCGCCGTCATCCACATATCCGTACAGCGCCCCGCGTTCAAAATACCCCTGATGCTCGATGAAGTAGTAAGTAACCCCGTCCGTCACGGCCTGGTAGATGGTAGCCGGCTGATTGATCAGCCAGCCGGACTGCACCCGGATCCTTCCGAGCCGTTCCAGTTCACCGTAGTGACGGTCGATAATCCCCTGATAAAGCGGCAGGACAATACGTACATCATTACCGTGCTCAGCCAGTACTTTCGGCAGGCTGCCGATAACATCAGCCAGGCCGCCGGTTTTGATATATGGAAGGCCTTCCCCGGCCGCAAACAGAATCTTCCTGCTCATACAGGCCTCAGATCCTGTCCCTTCTGCGGACGTAGATCGGCTGCGCGTCCGTGCCTTCCAGCCGGCGCACCCGCTCTACCGTCGCATATTTGTCGACAATGGCATGATCCAGGTGGGTATCCTCACCGATGACGGCATCCGCCAGGATGACACTGTCGCGGACAACCGCACCTTCCTCGATGATCACGTTACGGCCAAGGACGCAGCCGTCCACCGTGCCCTTGATGACACAACCGTCGGCAATCGCGCTCTCCCGCACGGTCGCGGTTTCCGCAATCCGGGTCGGGCAGGAGTCGTTGGTCTGGGTATAAACCGGCCATTCCGGGCGGAACAGGTCACCGGCCGCATTGTAGTCCCGCAGACGCATGCTGGCCTGGTAGTATTCCGCCAGCGAGTTCAGGCAGATGACCGGTGTATGCACGTTGTAGCCGCGGAAGTTCATCGTCTCACAGAGATCCGCCATGATGTCCTTGAACCAGTACAGGGAAGACGCATCCGCCGCCTTGTTGCACAGGGAGATGAACATCTTCTTGGTCATGACATAGGCTTCCATGGAGATGTTGCGGGTCTTGAAATTGCCGTGGTTCTTGCCGAACGCGGTAATCCGCTTGTCCTTGTCAATCGTCAGGACATCACAGCCGAGGAACTTGGACTTGGCATCCCGGGTAGCGGTATACAGGATGGTAACGTCGGCGCCGCTGCTGATATGCTCATTCAGGACATCATTGAAGTCCAGGGAATACACAAAGTAACTCGGGGCCAGGATCACATACGGATTCGGGTCCGCTTCAATGTACTGCATGTTCAGCAGGAAGTTGGCCACGTCATTGTTGTAGACCGGCGATGAGAACGGCTTCTCCCCGTAGAGGATCCGCAGGCTGCCGCGTTTGGAATTGATGTTGTAGTAGGAACCGGAACCGAGGTGCTCAATCAGGTTCCGCGGTTTTTCCTTGCAGTATACCTGGACATGATCAATCCCGCTGTTAGTGAAATTACTGAGAATGAAATCAATGATCCGGTATCTTCCCATGAAGGAAACTGCCGGTACCGGGCGGAAATCTCCCAGCCCGTCAATCGAGGCAGTGCTGTCTTCAAAATTAACAATTCCCAGTGCTTTCATTATTTTTCACCTCCCGCATTCTTATCGGTAATCAAAGTGACATGCTCACTGTTCTTGTCGCCGAGGACCGCCCCCGGCTTGACATGAACGTTTTCCGCGATCAGGCAGCGGGTCACCCTGGCCCCGGCCCCGATCACTGCGCCGGCCATCACCACACAGTTGTCCAGGACCGCGTTTTCTTCAATTCTGACCCGGGTTCCGATCACGCTGTTGCGGAGATTGCCGAGCACCACGCTGCCCTGCGGGATGAAGCAGTTGCACACCGTGGCTTCCTCGCCGATATACTGCGGCAGGGAGTTCGTGTTTTCCGTATAGATCTTCCAGTTCGGATCACTCAGATCCAGCGGGGAATCCTCCCGCAGCAGTTCCATGTTCGCTTCCCACAGCGAATCCACGGTTCCGACATCCTTCCAGTAACCCTTGAACGGATATGCCATCAGGCACTTCTTGTCATTCAGATAAGCCGGGATGATGTCCTTGCCGAAGTCATGGCTGGAATCCTTGAGCTTCGCGTCAGCCATCAGGTACTTGCGCAGTGTCTTGTACGTGAAAATGTAAATACCCATGCTGGCCAGGCGGCTCTTCGGCTTGGCCGGTTTTTCCTCGAACTCATAAACCCGGTTGTTTTCATCCGTGTTCATGATGCCGAACCGGCTGGCTTCCTTCAGTGTGACTTCCAGGACCGCGATGGTGATATCGGCGTTGTGTTCCTTGTGATAATCCAGCATCTTGCCGTAGTCCATCTTGTAGATATGGTCTCCGGACAGGACCAGAACATATTCCGGGTTCAGATTATCGAGGAAGTCAATGTTCTGGGTAATGGCATCTGCTGTTCCCTTGTAGACATTAAAATCTGAGGAAGCTTTTTCCCGCGGCGGCAGGACGAAAACACCGCCGTCATTGGTGTTCAGACCCCAGTAGTGATCTCTGGAAACATAGGAATTCAGCAGCACCGACTCATACTGGGTCAGCACGCCGACTGTGGAAATGTCTGAATTGGCACAATTGCTGAGCGGGAAGTCGATAATTCTGTACTTTCCGCCAAAACGGACTGCCGGCTTGGCGACTTTCGCAGTCAAATCCAGCAGCCTGGTTCCCCGCCCGCCGGCGAGAATCATAGCGACCATATTATTGCTCATTTTGGGCACCCCCTAGTAAAAAATGATCCTTTAGGATCATTATAATGCCCCGGCGGGTTATTCGCATCCTGTATTTTACTGTTTTGCCGCAAAAAGCCCGGGATTCTGCCCCAGCCAGGCGCGTACGTCACTGATGAAATACAGGGAGCCGCAGATCAGCACACTGCCGTTCTGACCGGCTTTGCGGGCGGCTGTCCGTATGGCTTCATGCCAGTCGGTGATAACGGTGCCGCCATGGGCCGCCAGATGCTCTGCGGTATCGGCCCGGTACATGGTAAACTCGGTCACAATGAATTCATCCGCATACCCGCGCAGCTGGTCAGCCATGGCCAGCCCCTGCTTGTCTTTCAGGGCGCTGAACACGATGACCAGCGGCCGCGGCAGAACCTTCAGCGAAGCGCACAGCGCCCCGATCCCCTCGGTATTGTGGGCCCCGTCAAGAATGACCATAGGATGGCGGGAGACGGTTTCAAACCGCCCTGCCCACATGGTTGTCCGGACCGCTTCACGGACGGCATCACACTGCGGGTCAACACCCAGCAGCGCGGCTGCCTGCAGGGCCAGGGAAGCGTTGGTTTTCTGGTATTCCGCCATGGTCGCAAGGGTATATTCTGTCCCCCGCCAGGCAAACCGGCCCGGGCCCAGGTCCGTATACGGCTCATACAGCACATGGCGCGCCTTGACAGCCGCTGCGTTGGCTGACACCACCGCCAGCGGCCCGGCCGCCAGATTGCCGGTCAGGATCATTGAACCCGGCATGATGATGCCGGACTTTTCATCGGCGATCGCCTCCAGCGTATTGCCCAGCCGTTCCATGTGGTCATAACCCACCGTGGTGATGATTTCCAGGGCCGGATGCGGCAGGATGTTGGTCGGACTGCCCCGGCCGCCGAGCCCGGCCTCGATGACCGCGGTATCCACCTGTTCCTG
>JAFOIT010000034.1 GCA_017420585.1 Solobacterium sp. | reverse complement strand
TGCGGCTGTATGAAATCCCGTATCTGGTCTTTGTCGACCTGCTGGCCGGCTTCGCGCTGTATTTTGTCAAGGCGAGCACGGACTTCTCCCCGCGGATTGTCTATCCGTTCGGGGCCCTGGCCGGGATCATGCTGGTGCATCTGTTTGTGAATCACCACGAGGCCATGATGGCTGTCTATGAAAAGCCGGAGAAACTCTGGCTGGCGCTGTTTGCGGGTGTCCTGCTGTTCCAGGCGGCCAACTTCACCTGGATCTTCCGTGACCGCTACCGGGTCAACGCGAAGGACCGCGAGATCTGCCTGCAGATCGGGGAGAGCATCGACCGCTATGAGGCCGAAACCGGCAGCACCGTCACCACCATCACGATTTACCATGACGAGCAGCTGACCTGGAATTACCCGGGCATGGACGGCCGCGGTTTCAACACGCGGGCGTTCGTGGAGTTCTGGAGTGACGTCAACGCGGTCAACTGCTATCTGGGCCGGCACTATGAACGCGGGGTGGCCCAGGCGGAATACAACGATTATTTCTATGGGAAAAACTGGGATGATTTTTCCGCGGAACAGCTCGTCTTTGACGGGGACACGCTGCATCTGTGCGTGTACTGAGCGGTTTTAGAAAAAGTGCGGCTGTGCTACAATGCCCGTATATGGAACGTATTGACTCCACACAGAATGCCAGGGTGAAAAACTGGGTCAGACTGCATCAGAAAAAAGGCCGGGATGAAACCGGTCTGTTTCTCATTGAAGGAATGCACCTGACGGAAGAGGCCCTGAAAGCCGGCATCGTGGAAACAATCATCACCGACATTGAACCGGCATTCGCGTTCCCGCATGTGATCATGACCACTTCCGCCGTCATGCGCAAACTGTCACAGAATCCTTCCGGGGCGCATGTCATCGCGGTCTGCCGGCAGCTGCGGAAGCAGGCTGAGGGGAACAGCCGGATCCTGATCCTGGATGATATCCAGGATCCGGGGAACCTCGGGACGCTGATCCGGACGGCGGTATCCTTTGCGTTTGATGCCGTGTACTGCTCGGAAAAAACATGTGATCTCTACAATGAAAAAGTCATCCGGGCAACCCAGGGGGCGCTGTTTGCCATCCCGGTGATCCGCACGGATGTGGAGAAGCTGACGGAACAGCTGCAGCAGCAGGGTGTACAGGTGGTCGCCACCACCCTGCAGGAAGCCGATCCGATGGGCGCGGTGGAAGCACAGCCGGCCATGGCCTTTATTCTCGGCAATGAGGGCAATGGCGTGCGCCCGGCCCTGCAGAAAGCGGCGGACCGGCGGCTGAAGATCGAAATGAACGGCTTTGAGTCACTGAATGTGGCTGTGGCTGGCGGCATCATCATGTACCGTTACAGGGGGCAGCGATGATCCTGCTGTTCAGCGATATGAATTATGATCAGGAATGGGCTGCCGGGCTGCTGGCAGAGCCGTTTTCCTATATGCATACGGCGGCCGTCCTGCCGCTTGTCTACGAAGAGGGCTGGGCCAGCGACGCGGTGATGCACGGTGACCTGCTGGCGGAAGAGGAAAGCCTCTACCATCTGCAGCGGCCGCTGAAAGCGTATGGCATGAAGCCGGAAAATATCCATATCCTGGATCAGAACGGGCTTGAGCCTGAACTGTTCGAGCGGATCCTGCAGCACAGTGATGTGCTGGTCCTGAGCGCGCAGAATGCCGCCCAGGCCTGCCGGATCCTGGAGGATCGCGGGCTGGACTCGCTGATCCGCCGTTACCATGGCCTGCTGATCGGCATCGGGGCCGGGGCAGAGGCCCTGCTCGATACCGTGGAGGACAGCTGGTACGGGGTAGAACGGGAAGGACTCGGTGTTCTTTCCGGCTTTCATCTGATGATGAACTACAGTGAAGAACCCGAACAGCTCGCACAGATCATCCGCTATCTGGAAACCGGTGATGAATCGGTCATTATTGTCCCGGCCCGGGGCGGGGTTCTGTTTGACTACGGCAATATCGAACTGCTCGGCAGCGCGTTTATCGCCGACGAGCGTGATCTGGATGAATTGTACGGCCTGTACAGCGGCTAGAAGGGGGCAATGAGGGATGTCCATGATGAGCCTGACATTTCTGACTGCTTTCCTGCCGGCTGTTTTTCTGCTGTACTGGGCTTTCCGGAAACAGATTCCGGTGCAGAACGGCATCCTGCTGGCCGCCGGTTTTCTTTTTTACGGCTATGCGGACTGGCGCACGCTGCTCATTCTCTGTGCCTGCATCCTGCTGACTTACGGGGCCGGAAGGCTGTATGAACGGCGGGAAAACCGGCTGATCCTGAAAGCGGCGCTGGTCCTGAATTTCCTGATTCTGATCTATTTCAAATACACCAATTTTATCCTGACGACCATCGGTCTGGCACCTTTTGAGATCCTTCTGCCGGCCGGGGTATCGTTTTATGTTTTCCAGAGTTCAACCTACCTGTTCGCCCTGCTGCAGGGCAGCGGAACAGTGGAGAATAATCCGGTGAACTATGCACTGTTCGTGTCGTTTTTCCCGGTTATCATGTCCGGGCCGATCCAGCGCAGCAATGAATTCCTGCCCCGCATCCGGCATGAGAAGCATTTTTCCTATGAACAGTTCCAGGATGCGTTCCTGCTGTTTCTCTGGGGTGTCTTTCTGAAGCTGGTGGTCGCCGACCGCCTGGCGCTGTTCACAGACCCGGTATTTGATCAGTATGAAAACTTCACCGGGCTGATGACCATTGCCGGGATCATGCTGTATTCCGTGCAGATCTATGCGGATTTTTCCGGTTACAGCTGCCTGGCCATGGCTGTGGCGCAATTGTTCGGATATCCGCTGAAGGAAAACTTCCGGCGGCCGTATCTGGCTGTGACGATCGCCGACTTCTGGCGCCGCTGGCATATCTCATTGACTTCCTGGTTCCGGGACTATGTCTATATCCCCCTGGGCGGCAACCGTAAGGGGACCTTCCGGAAATATCTGAATATCCTGATTGTCTTTCTGATCAGCGGTCTCTGGCACGGGGCGGCAAAGCGCTTCATCCTCTGGGGTGCCATTCACGCGTTCTACCAGATCATCGGCCAGGCAACCTTTGCCGGGCGGAAAAAGATTACTGACGCCCTGCATATCAGCCGGGAAAGCACGGTCTGGGTCATTGTGCAGCGGCTCTGCGTCTTTGTGCTGACAACCGTTGCCTGGGTGTTCTTCCGGGCATATTCCGTATCGGCTGCCGCAGGCATTCTCTGCCGCACGCTGCGCGGCGGGGCCTTTGACCTGACGATGAGCAGCATGGATGTATGGGACTGGTATCTGTCCCTCGCCGGGATCGTGATCATGCTGGCTGTCTCGCTCCTGCAGGAACACGGCTTTGATCCGGACCGGCTCAGACGCCGTACCTGGACCCGCTGGGCGCTGTATTTCGGGTTGATGGCAGCCATTGTTATCTTCGGCATGTACGGCCCGGGTTATTCGGCCGGCAGCTTCATTTACGAGGGCTTCTGATGAATAGCAGATATCTGAAACGAATGCTGAATATTGTGCTGTTCCTCTGCCTGAGCGTGTCTTTGTTCTGGCTGGGGAACCGTACTTTGATCATGAAGCGGGAAGACGGCATTGTGACCATGCAGAACTTTTATGCGCAGGAAGACAACACCGTGGATGTGCTGATTCTCGGCAGCAGCCATGCCGGTACGAATATTGACCTGGAAACCCTGTGGAACGAATACGGGTATTCTGCCTATGCCCTCTGGGGCAGCAGCCAGCCGTTCTGGAATTCCTACCATTTCCTGACAGAAGCCCTGAAGACCCAGCAGCCGGGCGTGGTGGTGCTGGATCTCTATGCGGCGTCCTTTCCGGAAGAATACGCGGATGAGGCCCGGCAGGTCACCAATACCGCCGGCATGAAGCTGTCCCTCAACAAACTGCAGGCGATCATGGCCACGGCCCCGAACGAGCGCTGGGCAGACCTGCTCCTCGGCATGCCGGTCTGGCACAGCCGTTACCGTGAACTGGACGCCGATGATTTTGCCCACTACCCGTGGACGGAAGGACTGGAAGACTTCAAGGGCGGCAGCACCCGCTACGGTTCCTACTGGGCAGTGGAAACCGGCCGGGAATTATCCCGGGAAATCACACCGATGCAGGCGCGGGAAGAAGAATATCTCCGCAAGATCATGGAACTCTGTCAGCGAAGGCAGATCCCGCTGGTGCTGGTGGTGACCCCGACGGCTGAGCGGGAAGCGGAGCAGGGTTACTACAATGCGGCCTGTGCCGCCGCGGCAGAATACGATGTGCCCTGTTACAACCTGAACACCATGGACACGGAAACCGGCATTGCGACGGATGACTACTCGATCGACAACAGCCACCTCAATACCCAGGGGGCCCGCAGGGTATCCCGCTGGCTGGCCGGCAAGCTGCAGGCGTATGGTCTGGCCGATCACCGCGGGGATGCGCGTTATGCCAGCTGGGACCGTTTCAGCACGGCCAGCAATCATCTGTATCTTTCCCAGATTACCGAACTGAAGGACTGGCTGGCGGAAATCAGCCGCGACGGCTATACCCTGGTGGTCTGCCCGGGTGACATCGCGGACATGACCGAAGATGTCAGGGAGCGGATGTCACAGTATGTCTATGTCACGGTGGAAGGGGAGCTGAACGGGAAGATCGTTTCGGTCAGCCAGAATGACGGCAATGTGCTGTACCTGAACGGCGATGAAGTATTCCGTACCCGGGAAGAAGGATGGTTCTTTGCGGCCTACGATCCGGCCGTCGGGGAATTTGTGGATTATGCCATGTTTGAAAGTGTCAATGACAGCTGGATGCGGCGGAAGGAAGTGCTGAACCTGCTTGATTTCCAGTAAATCCGCCCTCTCTTGAGGACGGAAGAAATTCCAGTGGCATCTGCCGGGAAAGAGCGTTATAATAATTTCGATTTTGACGAGGAAACTGTCACAGTAGGTGAACGGAACTCCGGACAGGGAAATGCGGTCATGGACTGGAAGCCGCATGGGAAAGACGTTCATACGAAATTCAGCAGCGGAGTCAGACGCCCGGGTGCGTTATACCCGCAATGAGGCAGAGCAATTCTGCGAAGAAAGGTGGTACCACGAGCAATTCGTCCTTTTGGATGAACTGCTCTGTTTTTGTTTAAGAGGGAGACAAACATGAAAGAAAAGCTGAATGAAATCCGTGAGAAGGGGCTGGCCCGGATTGCCGGTACGCAGAGCATTGAGGAGCTCATTGACGTCCGGCGCGAACTGACCGGACAGAAGAGTGAACTGAATGAAGTGCTGCGTTCCCTGGGCAGGATTGACCCGGAACAGCGCAAGGAAATCGGTATCCTCTCCACCCAGGTCAAGGACCTGTTTGCCGAGAAGCTGAACGAAAAGGAAGAAGAACTGATCGCGGCAAAGAGTGTTCTGGATGAACCGATCGATCTGACCCTGCCGGGCACGGCTGTGGAAGGCGGGTCACTGCACCCGATTACCCAGATGTGCTACGACCTGAACGATGCATTCCTGTCACTGGGCTTTGAGGTCTACAGCGAGGATGACATCAGCAGTGAAAAATACGCGTTTGACAATCTGAACTTTGCCCCGGATCATCCGGCCCGCCAGTCCATGGATACCTTCTGGCTGGACGGTACGGAAGAACTGCGCGGCAGTGACAGACTCTGCCTGCGGCCGCACCTGACCGGCGGCTCTGTCCGCTATCTGCTCAAGCACGGGGCCCCGGCGAGATTCGTCTACCCGGGCCGCGTCTACCGCAATGAGACAACCGATGCCCGTCACGAAAGGGCGTTCTTCCAGTATGAAGCGCTGATCGTTGACAAGGATATTTCCTTCTCTTCCGGCAAAGTCATGATCCAGACGATTCTGGAGAAGGTCTTCGGCCGCAAGATCAATGTCCGCATGCGGGAAGGCTTCTTCCCGTTCACCGAGCCGGGTTATGAAATCGATATGGAATGCCTGGTCTGCGGCGGCAAGGGCTGCCGGGTATGCAACCACAACGGCTGGATTGAAGTCATGCCGGGCGGTGTCATTCATCCGAATGTCCTGCGGGCAGCCAACCTCGATCCGGAAGAATGGACCGGTTTCTACATCAACATCGGTCTGGACCGGCTGGTCATGATGCGCTACGGCGTCGATGATGTCAGACTCTTCCACAGTGCCGACCTGCGGTTCCTCAAGCAGTTCCGCTGAGCCATGGAAGAAAAGAAAGGACAGGAATAGAACATGAAAGTATCTCTGAACTGGGTAAAGAAATATGTTGATCTGCCGGAAACACTGACCCCGGCCCAGATTGCCTATGATATGACGCTGCGCACGGTTGAAGTGGAAGGCACGGAAGATACCGGCGCCAAGTTCCATGATATCGTCGTGGGCAAAGTGCTGGAAGTCAAGGAACATCCGAATGCTGATGCCCTGCGCATCTGTATTGTCGATGTCGGCCTGGATGAACCGAAGCAGATCGTCTGCGGCGGCAAGAACCTCTATGCCGGGGAAAAGGTGGTTGTCTGCAAGCCGGGATCGGAAGTCTTCTGGCACGGTCTGCCGGAGCTGGTGAAGATCAAGGAGACCAAGATGCGCGGCGAGCCGTCCTACGGCATGATCTGCAACGCCACGGAAGTCTTTCTGGACAAGCTGTTCCCGCCGCAGGATGATCATATCATCGTTGATCTCGGTGATCTGCCGGGTGAGCCGGGCCAGAATATCGCTGACGCGCTGGGCCTGAATGACACGGTCATTGAAATCGACAACAAGTCGCTGACCAACCGGCCGGACCTGTGGGGTCACTACGGGATTGCGCGGGAACTGGCAGGCATCTACGGTGTGCCGCTCAAGCCGCTGCCGGAATTCAAGGCGGATCCGTCCCTGCCGGCATTTGACGTGACCATCGAACGGCCGGACAAGTGCCGCCGGTTCACGGCAACCGAGATTGTCAACGTCTATGACAAGGAAGCCCCGCTCTGGATGAAGGTGGCCCTGATGAACTGCGGGCAGCGGCCGATCAGCGCGATTGTCGATATCACCAACTATGTCATGATGGACGTCGGCCAGCCATCCCACGCCTATGACAGGACGCATGTCGAAGGGGATAAAATCATTGTCCGGACAGCAAAGAAAGATGAAAAACTGCTGCTGCTGGACCACAATACCATTGACCTGACCGAAGAAGACCTGGTCATCTGCGACGCGAATGACGCAATGAACCTGGCCGGCATCCGCGGCGGTGCCAAGGATTCCATCCTGCCGGAAACCACCAGCATCATTCTGGAAATTGCCAACTTCACTGCCCAGACAGTCCGTCATACCGGAGCCCGGTTCAACGAAAAGACCGACGCCTCCATCCGGTATGAAAAGAACCTGGATACCCAGCGGGTCGATCAGGGCCTGGCTGTCTGCCTGCAGCTGTTCAGGGAGATCTTCCCGGAGTGCAGGGTTACGGCGTTTGCGGACGTCTACCCGGTCAAGACCGAACAGGAACATATCGATGTCACCCAGGAATTCCTGGATGTCCGCCTGGGCAAGGTGCTCAGCCGTGAGACGATCGAAAAGGTGCTCACCGGCATCGGCTATGAAGTCGAATTTGATAACGGTACCTACCATGTGACGGTCCCGGTATGGCGGAGCACGGGCGATGTCTCCATCAAGGACGACGTCATGGGCGATATTGCCAGACTCCTGAGCTTCGAGAGCTTCGAGGAACAGCCGCTGACCGTCAAGTTCGAAAACTCCGTCATCCAGCGTCAGGAAACCCTGGAAAGAAGGCTGCGGGAGTATCTGGCTTACCGCTGCGGTTTCAATGAGATCTTCACTTATCCGTGGGTGGATGAGAAGTTCATCCGGGCCGCGAAAATCGATACTGACAAGTGTGTCCGCCTGGCTACCCCGCCGTCGGAAGAACTGGCCATCCTGCGCTCCTCGCTGATCCCGGGCGCGCTCGAGTCGGTGGCGAAGAACCTGCGTTACTTTGATTATTTCCGGATCTTCGAAGTCGCCCAGGTCTTTGAAAAGGGTGAATATCATGAATCATCCGAGGATGAAGTCCTGCCGGTGCACAGGAAGCTGCTGACCGGCAGTATCACCGGCAAGGATCCGGCCAAGATCTTCTATGAACTCAAGGGTGTGCTGGAACAGATGGCTGCCTACTGCCATATGGAAAACTTCAGCATGGAACAGAAGGAACAGCCGGCCTGGGCTGACCGGAATGCCTGGCTGAACCTGACCCTGGACAACCGGGTCATCGGTTCCATGGGCCTGGTATGTGTCAGCACGATGAATGACGTGAAGATCAAGCGGACCAACGTTGCCCTGTTTGAACTCAATGTGGACAGCCTCAAAGCGTTCGCATCCCGGACAAACGAATTCCGCCACCTGCCGCTGTATCCGCTGGTTGAAAAGGACCTCTCGGTCACCGTTGACAAGGCCGTCACCTGGAAGGCCATCAGCGATGCCATCGGCTCAAGAGTCAAGGAACTCGAGTTCATCGAGGAATACCATGGCAACCAGGTGCCGGAAGGCAAGAAGTCCGTTACGATGAGAGTGTGGATCGGCAACGATGACAGCACGATGACATCCGAGCAGATCGACCAGAAGATGGAGAGCATCCTCAAGACCCTGCACAAGCGCTGCGGGGCCGAACTGAGAACCGAATAACAGTGAAAGAGGCCGGAAGGCCTCTTTTATCACGTTGTTTGTCAGCAGTAAGGAATCCTGCTACTATTTTGAGGATGAGCGGACCGGAGAAAAACGAGGCTGTCCCGGCTGAACCGGCAGTGATCATGCCGAAAAAAAGGCGCTGGCCATGGCTGGTGCTGGTTTTCCTGCTGGCCGCAGCCGGGGTTATATGGCATTTCCGGCTGTATGAACCGTATCTGCCGGAACCGGCTGAAGAAACCGCGGAACCTGTCCCGGAAACAATTCTGTTTGAAGCCTATCCGACCCCGGTGCAGGAATACGGAACGGCGTTCCGGCCGGTCCAGGTGGTCAGGGCCCATGACGGTGAGCTGTCTGTGCAGAAAGAACCGGATATGACCCGGATCGGTGAACAGACGGCCGAGTTCCTTGTGCGGAAGAAACGGGATGACGGCAGCGTCATCGAACAGGTCTTCCTGGTGACGGTCACCATCCGGGATACCCGAAAGCCGGTCATCGAACTGAAAGAAGAGGATATCGTTCTGGATACAGGCGAGGCCTTTGATATCACTGCGGCAGTGGAAAGGGTATATGACCGGGTTGACGGAGACTTGGCCTATGCCGAAGAAGAACAGGCGGACAGCTGGACATTCACATCGGAACCGGATCCGGATGTGCCGGGTGTCTATGAAGTGACGATCATTGCCACGGACAGGAACGGTCTTACTGCCCGGGCTGTCTGCCGGGTTACCGTAACCGGCCCGGATGTCCCGGAAAAGACGGCGGAACCGAAAGAAACGGAAGAACCGGACGAAGACCAGGATACGACGCCGCCGGTGATCCGGCTGAAGTTCCTGCAGGTGGAAATCAGACAGAATGAAGCCTACGGCATTGACGACAATATCATCTCGATTACCGATGAAACCGACGGTGCACTGCCGTACAGCGATACCCTGGTGCCGGGCAGTTACAGTGTCAGGGGCGGCATTGACGTGCGCCGCAGCGGTGTATACAGCGTGACCCTGACCGCCATGGACAAGGCCGGCAACCAGAGCTCCGCGGTCTTCACGGTAACCGTAAAGGAAGCGGAACAGACGCCGGAACCTGAGACGCCGACGCCGGCCCCGGCCGTGAATCTTTCCGGCGGCACTGCGCAGGAACAGATTATGAATTACATCACGGGGACGATGGGCCTGAACCGGGCTGCCGCGTGCGGCATTGTGGCGCATATGCGGCATGAGTCTTCCCTCAACCCGCAGGCCTATAACCCGTCCGGATACTATGGTCTCTGCCAGTGGGGCGGGGGCCGCTATGAAAACCTGATGAACTGGTGCGGGGCCAACGGCCTGGACTATACAACCATCGGCGGCCAGCTGCAGTTCATGAACATGGAACTGAGCGGGGCATACGCAGGCGTGCTGTCACAGCTGCAGAGCGTGGAGGACAGTGCCGACGGGGCATATGACGCCGCCTGGGCGTTCGGCATGAGCTACGAGGTCAGCGGGGAATACCTGGCTGACCTGGCCGGACAGACCGCCCGGAGCCTCTATGGTGAATAAAGAAAAAATGCTGTTGTGAAACAGCATTTATTCATCCAGGGATAATTCTGCCTGCAGACTTCCGGCAGAGATATGTATAACTGCGTCTTCCGTCCCGGTTTTCTTAAGGATCACCAGGGCCCTGCCGCGGAAGAGATTCCGTTCCGCGTAGTGCGGATCTTCCGGTACATACCGGTCAATGTCAGCCGGATCGCCGTTATCGGTCCCCAGGATCACAGCACCTGTACCGGCCATAATCTGCAGGCGGTCAGAAGCGCTGACACATTCGTTGCCGTCCGCATCCTGCAGCGAGATTTCCACGTAAACGGGTTTGCCGTCCGCTGCCGGGGTGACCTGCTTCAGCACAAGGACGGCCGGCTCGCCATAGGTGCTGACCGTACCGCGGCCGGCGGTATTTTCAATCGTCTGCCCATTTTCATCATAGCCGACGGCCTGCAGGGTGCCGGGCGTATACGGGACATCCCAGGTGTAATAGAGATGGCCTTCGCATTCCCGGTATGTATAGCCCAGGCCGGTTGTTATTGTTTCATAGGCCTTGCGGCCGAGTGATTCGCCGTTCAGGAACAGTTCCACGGCCGGGGCATTGCTGTAGACAACGACACGGACCGTGCCGTCCGGCCTGACCATGATGTCTTCTTCATTCCAGTCCGGCAGGATATGCAGCGTCGTATCATCCCGGTTCCACTGGCTGCGGTAGAAATAATAGGTATCCTTCGGGAAACCGGCAGTATCGATGACACCGAAATAGGAAGACTTCGGCAGGGGCTCTTCCCCGCTGACCGGACCGGTCCCGTGACCGTTCCAGGGTTCCGGCTCACCGATGTAGTCAAAGCCGGTCCAGATGAATTCCCCGGCCACATAATCCCGGGTGATAACATCTTTCCAGGCTGCTTCCGCGGTACTGCCCCATTCGACAGAGGCATTGTCAAATGAAGTGATTTCATAGGCACTGCGGTCTATGCCGTCGGTGTAATAGGTGCTGCGGGAAGTGAAGGCGGAAGCTGTTTCCGAACCGTACAGGCACCAGCCCGGGTGATTGGCATGGATACTGTCATACTGGCTGTCATGGGCATAGTTCAGGCCGATGATGCCGCTGTCAGCGGCCAGGGTTTCATCCATTGCCGTATGATGCGGGCTCTGTTCCAGCATGTTGTTATCCCCGACGGTAACCGGCCGGCTGCTGTCCTCTTCCCTGATCCAGCGGGTAATCTCTTCCGTCCAGTAGGGGTATTCCGAGGTATCGCCGCCATGGTTGTTCATCAGTTCATTGCCGATGGACCAGGCCAGCACCGACGGGTTGTTGCGGGCCCGGCGCACCATTTCGCGGACGTCGTATTCCGCCCACAGTTCACCTTCGGCCGCATTGAGAATCGTGTTGTCCGCCGCGATTTCCTGCCGGAAGATCACCCCGTAGTCATAGAAGTTGCCGTTCTTGGAATACAGCCAGGTATCAAACGCTTCCTCAATCAGCAGGAAGCCTTTTTCATCACACAGCCGGCGCAGTGTATCAGACGCGGGGTTATGCGTGGAACGGATGGCGTTGACCCCCATGTCTTTCAGCAGGTCGAGCTGTCTGCCGAGCGCGGTTTCATCTTCCACGGCACCCAGGGCACCCTGGTCATGGTGCAGGCAGACACCCTGCAGCTTCACCGGCTGACCATTGAGCGTAAAGCCGTGGTCCGGGTCAAAGGAAGTCTCACGGAAGCCATACGGGATTTCCATGTGGTCCAGCAGCTGCCCGCCGGCGAGCACACCGGTTTCCACGATATAAAGATATGGGTCTTCCGGGCTCCACAGCCGGATATTGTCCGGGGTCAGGGTCAGCGTACAGGTCGAAGCCGTATTTGTCTTTACAGTAAAATCACTGATTGTTTCTTCTGCCACGGTTGTTCCATCGGGTGTCCTCAGGCGGCAGACAATCTCGGTTTCAGCATCCTTACCGGTATTGTTGTCCAGGGTGATCTCCGCCTGCACGGCAGTATTGTCCAGGTTTGCCAACACGAAGCCGTAATGGCAGATATGCACCGGGTTCAGGGCGGAAACCGTCACATGGCGGAAGATGCCGCTGCCGGAATACCACCGGCTGCTGGGAACGGAGTGATCCACCCGGACCGCGATGACATTGTCCTCTCCGGCAAGCAGATGCGGGGTAAGATCAATCGCGAAGGATGTATAGCCATAGGGATGATAAGCCAGTTTTCCTCCATTCAGATAAACATCGCAGTTCATATAGACGCCGCCGAAATCCAGGATGATTTCCTGTCCCTGCCACTCCTGAGGGACGGTGAAATGGCGCCGGTACCAGCCGGTCCCGCCGGGCAGGAAGCCGCTTTCCGCTTCCCCGGCCACAGTGAATGGCTGAGCTATGGACCAGTCGTGGGGCAGGGTTACTGCCTGCCAGGCACTGTCATCCAGGCCGGGATCTGCCCCGTTTTCCGGGTCGCCGGGAAGAAACAGCCAGTCTTGATCGAAATTCACATTCCGCACACTGGCCGCATAGGGTTCCGGTGCGGGTCTATGCAGCAGGAAAAACAGCGCGGCCGGGATCAGGACTGCGATCAGCAGGAACACAATTGCGGATTTGCGGATGCGCCGTTTCTTTTTCATAGGGTTATTATAACGCGGGCCGGCGGCACAGATTCAGAAGAATCATAACCGCGGCGCTGAAAAGTGACAGGGCAAGGCCTGCTTTCTGGACCAGGGTGCCGCTGTAACGGCAGGTATACGTGCCCGGTCCGGCCGCTTCAAAACTGACCAGCCGGTCCAGGCCGGGCTGTGTCACCAGCGGTTTATTGTCTTTATAAACCTGATATCCCTTATACCAGGTGACCGGCAGAAGGTATGTTCCGGCTTCATCGCTGATTGTGAAGGTCAGCGTGTCATCGGCACGGGTATATGCGATCCCGGCATCATAGCCGGCTGCGTCCCGGATCACCGGCTCAAACCCGCGGAAGTCCGGGGAACCGATGGGAATGTAGTCACCGCCGGCCAGCTCGACCCGCATGTACGTGGCCGAGTAATACGGGTCAGTCAGTTTTCCTTCCGTGATGTCGGTGTACTGCGTCGCTGAACTGATGGTAAACGGCCTGTCCAGGACCGGCAGGACATGTACGCATCCTTCGGCCAGGATGACGGCCAGAAGGCCATACTGCAGGAAGGGCCTGCCGCGCTGCGGCAAAGCTGACAGCAGCCCTGCCAGCGGCACCATGAGCAGGACCGATGCCAGGGTCATCAGCCGCCAGGGAAACTGCAGCACCCGCAGGAATACCAGGTAATCCCAGGGGATATACCTGAGCGGCAGGAGCAGGCATATAAGGCCGGCAGCAAGGCACCGGCTGACGAATACACGATGCTCTGCCTGATTGCGGAAGTGCAGCCAGAACAGCGGCAGAAACATCAGTTCCCAGCCGGGGTTGACCGTCATCTGCATCTCCGGCCCGTACTGCAGGCCGCTGTAGCCGAAGATCGTCCGGTTGACAAAGTACTGGGACAGGTTCAGCGCGTTGCCGGCCAGGTCGCTGCCGCCGGCGTAGTAGGAAAGATAAAATGACTGGCTGGCGAGCTGCTCGATCATCGGCAGGGTAAACCAGGCGGTCAGCAGGAATGCCTTCAGGGCACTGCGGAAACCGGCCTGCCAGATAGTTCCGGGAAGGCCTTTTCTGTACAGCGCCACGAAGACGAGCAGCAGCACCGCCGCCATGATAAAGGTCAGGTTGTGGGAGAAGACCAGCCCGCAGAGGGACAGTGTGAGCAGGGTTTCCCCCCTGGCATCCTGCTTTTCCAGCAGGAGATACATGCCGGACAGCAGCACCGGCAGGAAGATCATGGCCGTCAGCTCGCCCAGGGCGCTGCGCACATAGGCATCCGTAATCCGGTAATTGGCAAACAGATACGCCGCGGCAGCAGTCACTGCGGCTTTCCGGTTACTGCCCAGGCGCCAGGCCAGTTTCTCTGCCGTAAAGGCCGTACAGGCTGTGACCAGGAAGACAAAGCCCTGATAGCAGCAGGAAAGCGGCAGGCCGCAGAGATACAGCAGGGCCGGCAGGACAATGAACAGGTCACAGTAAAAAAGCGGCGCGGCATAACCGAAGCCGTTGTTTTTGTACGGATAGATATATGGCGGGAAGTGACCGGCCTGCAGGCTGCGGGCCATGCCCTCAATCCGGGAAAGATGAAAGAACGTATCGTGTTCAATCCCCAGCTGGTCCTTCATGAGCCATGGCAGCACAAACAGCAGGGCCAGGCCCAGGGCACACAGGAGGAAAAACAGGTTGTTTCCGCGTTCCCGTTTCATTATCCGAAATACCAGCTGGGCAGCCATTCCAGCATATGGATGTATTCAAGCGATGTGCCGAAACCGGCGGTTACCGGCAGGAACAGCACGAAGACAAGGGCCGAAAGCACCAGCACCGCCGCCAGCAGTTTTTCCCATTTCCGGTTTTTCCGGATCAACTCCCGGAACATGTAGACGATGGCCATGAACATGAACATGCTGGTGGGATAGAAATGATAGGCAAAGATGCAGCGGTCGACCGCCACCCACGGCAGCAGGGCCGACAGATAGCCGGCCAGGATGATAAAGGCCGCAACCGACCTTGTTCTGAACCAGGAGACCAGCGTGAAGATGGCCGCGATAAAACCGCACCAGCAGAGGATGGGGTTGCTGAAGCAGGCAATGGTATGCTGCACGGTTTCAAAGAACGTCCCCGAGTAATACCAGATCGGCCGGATGTCCAGCAGCCACATGTACCAGGTGCTCTGGTACGGGTGGGTCGCGTCGAGGTTGGCGTGATAGTCGTACATGTATTTTGTGTGGTTCCAGACATTGGTCACACTCCAGCCGTCCCGCCAGACCGGTGTCCAGCTGTATGCCAGAATATAGATGGCCAGCGGGATGAAGATAAAGAAGACGAAACACAGCAGGATCGTGGTGACGGTGTTCTTTTTGAAGATCCGCAGCATCTGTTTCTTTTCACCCGGATCAGCACATTGCCCGGCCTGATGCCAGTGACGGAACAGGGTCGCGAACAGGATGACAGCTAAGCCGACAGCACTGTAGCAGGCAGTCCATTTCGTGGCCATGCCCAGTCCGGTGGCCAGCCCGCACATCAGCAGCCAGAACAGCTGTACCGTCAGGGGTGTTTCATAATAATCACAGGCAGCCCAGCGGATCATGCAGTAATACATCAGCAGGATGAAGAAGACGCTGAACGGTTCCAGGGTGCCGATGCGGGAAGTAGTGATGTGCATGAAGTCCAAGGCCAGGAAAGCCGTGCCGGCCGCGGACAGTTCCGGGCGGCCGAACAGGGCATGCAGGATGGCATACATCACCGGCACCATGAAAATCCCGAAGAGCGCCCCCGGCAGCCGCCAGATGAGGGGGCTCATGCCGAACAGGCGGATGAACAGGGCCATGATTGAGGTGCCCAGCAGCGGGTGCACGGTGGCATACATGTGCTGCTGCATGGCAATCTCCCAGGCATTGCGCGGATGATAAATTTCATCAAAGAAACTCTGGTCATAGTATGTAGGCTCCAGCGGGATCGTATCCTGCTCATCGATGACCAGTTCTGCCGGATACGGCGAATTTGCATAGTCATCCTGCAGCACGCTGACGGCGGCGAACCGGTCCTCCCCAAAGACCTTGAAGCCGATCTCCGTCAGGGTCATGTCCTGATTGACGGAACTGACCCGGTAATATGGCATGTTCCAGTCGCCGGAGACAATCTCCCAGCGGTAAATGGAACCCTCACTTAACGTGGCAATTTCCTGCCAGTTTTCAAGATCATAGGAGGCTTCGATGCGGACCTCCAGGAAGCCGAGCTGGTAGTTGCCGGGATTGGCGTTGTTGTCGCCTTCACCGTAGATGGCATGAAGTTCGTCAATATGGGTATCTTCATCCAGCACCAGCACAAAACTCTGGGTTGGGGCGGATGGCTGCCAGGTGGTGACCGGGAAGACTGAAGAACCAAGCTGCCACAGTGAGACAATCGTGTAGAGCACGGTGATCAGGGTGACATAATACCAGTCTTTTTTTCTGTACGGCTGCCAGGCCGGCAGGCCGGTTGCGGCTGTCCCGTCTGTCTGCGCCGGCCGCTGCCGGAAAGGAAGAAAACGGAAAAGCAGGCTGATCAGCCCGGCTGCCGTCAGGCAGGCAAGCACCAGCATCAGCAGTTCCGTATCTTTGAACAGACGAAAACTCAGACCTTGCATAATTGCATACAATTATACAATAGAATCATTTAGCACTCATATTGACAGAGTGACAGATCGTGCTATACTTACCTGTGTTAGCAAACGCACTGTTTGAGTGCTAATAGGAGGATGATTATGTTAAAGCCATTACATGATTATGTTGTACTGGAAAAAGTCAAGGAAGAAGTAAAAACCAAGAGCGGCATTATCCTGACCACAGGGGAAGCCAAGGAAGCTCCTTCCATGGGTCTTGTGATTGCGGTCGGCCCGGGCAAGGTCGAAGACGGCAAGCTGATCAAGATTGATCTCAAGGAAGGCCAGAAGGTAATTTATAAGAAGTACTCCGGCACGGAAGTGACATATGACAAGAAGGACTACCTGCTCATCCGGGCGGAAGAGATTCTTGCGATTGTCGACTGAACAGAAAGAAGGTAAATGAAATATGGCAAAGGAAATCAAGTATTCCAAGGACGCCCGCACGAAGATGCTCGAAGGCGTCAATAAACTCGCTGACGCAGTCAAGGTGACCCTGGGTCCCAAGGGCAGAAACGTCGTTCTGGAAAAGAGCTACGGTTCACCGCTGATCACCAATGACGGGGTGACGATTGCCAAGGAAATCGAACTGGAAGACAAGTTTGAGAACATGGGTGCCAAGCTGGTCTACGAAGTAGCCAACAACACCAATGAACTGGCCGGTGACGGCACAACCACCGCTACGGTCCTGGCCCAGTCCATGATCACCAACGGCCTGAAGGCAGTAGAGAAGGGTGCCAACCCGGTGCTGATGAGAGAGGGCATCGAAAAGGCTGCCAAAGCCGTTGCCGAAGACCTGCTCAAGAACGCGCACCAGGTCAAGACCAGTGCGGACATCCGCAACATCGCCACGGTTTCCTCCTCCAGTGAGGAAGTCGGTGAGATCATTGCCGAGGCCATGGAAAAGGTCGGCCGTGAAGGGGTCATCAACGTTGATGAATCCAAGTCCTTCGAGACGGTTCTGGAAATGACCGAAGGCATGCAGTATGACAAGGGCTATGTTTCCCCGTACATGGTCACAGACCGGGAAAAGATGGAAGTCACCCTGGAGAACCCGCTGATCATGGTAACCGACCAGAAGGTCAACACCATTCAGGATATCCTGCCGGTGCTGGAAGAAGTCGTCAAGGCCAACCGGGCCCTGCTGATCATCGCGGATGACTATGACAATGAAGTCATGAGCACCCTGATCATCAACAAGCTGCGCGGTACATTCAATGTCGTTGCGACAAAGGCGCCGGGCTTCGGCGACAATGCCAAGAACCAGCTGGGTGATATCGCCACCATGACCGGCGCGCAGTTCTTTGCCAAGGACCTCAATGCCAACCTGGCGGAGATGAAGGTCAGCGACTTGGGTACTGCCAAGAAGGTCGTTGTCGGCAAGGACAAGACGACAATCATCGGCGGCCGCGGCGCCAAGGCTGACGTTGCCGCAAGAGTCGCGGAAATCAAGTCGGCAATCGAGAATACAACTTCCGATTATGACCGCAAGAAGCTGATGGAACGGCTGGGCAAGCTGACCAACGGTGTCGCGGTCATCAAGGTCGGGGCTACCACCGAAACCGAACTGAAGGACAAGAAACTGCGGATTGAGGATGCCCTGAACGCCACCAAGGCGGCGGTTGCCGAGGGTGTTGTCACCGGCGGCGGCCTGGCCCTGGTTGACGCTTACCGCAATGTCAAAGACAGCCTGAAGTCGGATGTCGTAGACGTGCAGAGAGGCATGAACATCGTGCTCGAAGCGCTGAAGGAACCGATCATGCAGATCGCCGAGAATGCCGGTTTTGACGGCAACGAAATCTTCGCGGAGCAGCTGACCAAGAAGAAGAACGTCGGCTTCAATGCCAAGGACGGCGAATGGGTTGACATGTTCAAGAAGGGCATCATCGACCCGGCCAAGGTTACCCGTTCCGCCCTGCTGAACGCGGCCAGCATCTCCGGCCTGTTCATCACGACCGAAGCAGCTGTTGCAGAAATCCCGCAGCCGGCCCCGGCCGCGGTTCCGCCGATGCCTGAATACTGATCCCGCGATAATCATTCATGAAAACTAGCCGGTCCGCACGGGCCGGCTTTGTTATGTTCCGGTGAACTTGTGTGCTATACTGAAACAGAAGTTTTAATTATGGAGAAATCAATGGATATTCTGTATATAGTCATACCGGCCTACAACGAGTCGGAAACCATCGAGAGTGTCATCAATGACTGGTATCCGGTGGTGGAAAAGCATAATGGCGGCGGTCTGAGCCGGCTGGTGATCATCGATGACGGCAGTAAGGACAATACCTATGCCATCATGCAGGAATACGCCAAGGACAGGCCGCTGTTCGAACCGGTGACCAAGCCCAACGGCGGGCATGGGGCCACCGTGCTTTTCGGATATAACTACGCGCTGGAAAGAGGGGCGGATTATATCTTCCAGACCGATTCGGACGGGCAGACCCTGCCGTCGGAGTTTGAACCGTTCTGGGATGAGCGGGAAAACTGGGACATGGTCATCGGCTGGCGGAACAACCGGCAGGACGGTTCCTCGAGGGTCTTTGTGACCAGGACGCTGAAAGCCGTTATCAGGCTGAAATTCGGTGTCACGGTCACTGATGCCAACACCCCGTACCGGCTGATGAAAGCAGCGACGCTGAAGAAGTATATCGGGCTGGTCCCGGAGAATTTCAATCTTTCGAATGTCGTCATCACCGTGATCCTGACCAAGAAGCACTGCAAGGTGAAGTACATTCCGATTACCTTCCGGCCGCGTCAGGGCGGGGTCAATTCCATCAATCTGAAGAAGATCTTCAAAATCGGGCAGAAAGCACTGTCGGATTTTGCGGAAATCAATAAAATCATCGATCAGGCATAGAAACATGAAAGACTTTGTGAAGAAGCATTCAACAACCTTATTCACATGTCTTTCGTTTTTGTTTCTGCTTTTCATGATGGTCAACCATATCGGGCACTCGGCCCTCTGGTATGACGAGTGGGTGGAGTACTACTATTCGCAGGCGGATATCGCCAACGGTGATCTGTATCGGAACATCATCTCGACATTCCAGCCGCCGCTCTACAACCTGCTGATGCATTACTGGCTGAAAGTCAACCAGTCCATTCTCTGGTTCCGGCTGTTCAATATCATTCCGGGAATGATCTCCGGCCTGGCATTGTCTGACACGGTGCGCCGGCTGACGAAAGACAGGCGCCTGGCAGCCCTGAGTGTTGTCCTGCTGGCAGTTTCCTATCAGTGGGTCTACTACATCCAGGAAGCGGCGGAATACGCGCTGATGCTGATGTTTGTCTTCCTGACCATGCACGCCTATGTCATTGCCGGACAGAAGCACAGTTTTCTGACGACACTGTACCTGGCCCTGATGAGCGGCGGGGCGGCCTACAGCCAGTACGGCTGCGTCTTTGTCGTGGCCCCGCTGCTGATCATGCACATGGTGCGCATTTTCCGCGCCGGGGACAGGAAACAAGTCAGGAATCTGCTGATTATCTACGGCCTCAGCGTGGTCCTGCTGGCGGCGCCGCTGTACGTGTTCTACGCGAAGATCCAGCTTGGCAATCACAAGATCGGCGGCACGGATACATTGCCGGTGGTATGGTCGCCGCAGGATTTCCTGACGAAACTGGGCGGCCTGCTTGTGTATATCTTCGTGCGGAGCGAACCGCAGGAAACACAGGTCTTCATGATCCTTGGGGCGGTGGTCCTGGCGCTGACGCTTCTGGCCATGATTATCGGCCGCAGGGAGAATATTATTGCCGATCTCTGCCTTTGCCTGGTCATTGCTTACGGGCTGCATTACCTGCTGGTTGTCAGGCATATTTACGCCATGGTGCATATCGGCATGAGCGCCGGCTTCTACTGCCGCTACAGCGTGTTCTGGATCTGCCTGTTTACCGTCGTGATCCCGCTGATCCTGCACGAACTGCTGAAGGGCCTTGGCCGGAACGCGGCCGCGGCCGGGCTGGCTGTGATCACCCTGGCGGCAGGGGTTTTCTCGGTGCCGGGCATCTGGCGCAACTGGGAGAAGTCACACGACAATGAAATTGCCTGGACATGGCTGGAGTGGAAGGGCTATGAACAGCCGACATATCTCTACGGGGTGGCGGAATACAGTTTTGACTACTTCATCCGTGACAAGGGCATCGAAGCGCCTCAGGTGGTCTATAACTGCTGGGAACAGATTGATGCCGGCAAAGTGCCGTCCCAGTTCTGGCTCTGGTACGCGGATTACGGCAAAGACCAGGCCATGTCATTTGATGACATGTTTGAGGAACTGGATAACCAGCTGGCCAGGCGCGGGTATGCGGCCAACCGTGTCCTTGATTACCAGGGCATGGGCAAATTGATTTACTATTACAGAACGGGTGAATGACAGTCACCTGTTCAGTTCCGGACAGTCTGTATGATAGACTGAAGAAAAGACATGGAATGAGAGGAATGCGGGCATGAGCAATATTGCACTGATTACAGCTGCCGGCACCGGCACAAGAACCGGCCAGGATGTACCGAAACAGTTTCTGAATGTATTCGACAAGCCGATTATCATCTATACAATGGAATGCTTTCAGAACCATCCCGATATTGACGCGATCTATGTCGCCTGTCTCGAGGGCTGGGAAGGCTTTATGCGGCTTTATGCCAGACAGTTCGGCATCACCAAGCTCAAGGGAATTGTATTGGGCGGTGATACCGGCCAGAAATCCATTGAGAATGTTCTGGATGTCATTCATCAGGAATGTGATCCGGATGATATCGTGCTGGTTCATGACGGTTCAAGGCCATACCTGGAACCGCAGATCATTACCGACTGCATCAATGTCTGCAAGGCCCATGGCAATGCCATCACAGCCATTGACTGCAAGGAAGCCATGCTGGTGACACCGGACAAGGTCCAGTCTGTTGAAAGCATTGACCGGGAAACACTGTACCGGACCCAGACCCCGCACGCCATGCACCTGCAGGACATGGTGGATCTGCACGAAGAAGCCAAGGCAAAAGGGATTACCGGGTCGGTGGCGACCTGCACCCTGCTGATTGAGTGCGGCTACAAGGTCTGGTTCAATCACGGTTCGGACTTTAACTTCAAGATTACCTCAAAAGAAGACCTGCTGCTGTTCAAGGCGCTGCTGTCGGCAGAGCCGATGGTCTGGCTGAAATAGAAAGAGACTGCCTATGAATGTATCGGAATATATCGTCAAATATCTGGAAGACCAGGGAATTGAGCATGCCTATGTCATCGTCGGCGGTGCGGCCCTCTGGATCTGCAAGGCCTTAAGCCGTTCGGAAAAGCTGAAGTATACCTTCTGCAACCATGAACAGGCTGTGGTCATGGCGGCGGAAGGCTATGCCAGGGTCTCGGGCAAGCCGGGGCTGGCTTTTGTGACCAATGGTCCGGCCCTGACCAACACGATTACCGGCATGGCACAGGCCTATGTTGATTCTTCACCGGTGATCCTGATTACCGGCAATTCCAATTCGGCCCATGTACACTATGAACTGGATCATGATATCCGCCAGTACGGCACCCAGGATGTCAAGACCAGCCGGCTGATGGAGCCGGTGACCAAAAAGCACTATCTGCTGGATGATCCGGCAAGGACAGCGGAAGTCATCGCCGATGCCTGGGAGACCGCCAAAGGCGGCAGACCGGGTCCGGTGTGCATTGAAATCCCGATCAACATCCAGGGGGCAGACTGCCCGTGTGCCTACCCGCCGGTATTCCCGAAAGAAGAAGAGAAACTTCCTGCTGAAACAGTAAAACATGTACTGAAACAGCTGAAACAGGCTGAACGGCCGCTGGTGCTGGCCGGACAGGGGATCAGGCTGTCGGACAGTGTGGAGCTGTTCCATGAATTCATTGCGAAGCTCGACCTGCCGGTGGTGAATTCCCGCATGGGCATCGATACGATCGAATCTGACAGTCCGTATTATGTCGGCCGCTGCGGCACCCATGGCAGCCGTCCGTCCCATTTCGCGATTGAAACCTGTGATGTCCTGCTGGTGCTGGGCAGCCGCCTGGCCCCCAATACCACCGGCTACAACGTCCAGGTATTCTCCAGGCAGTCCCACAAGA
>JAFOIT010000033.1 GCA_017420585.1 Solobacterium sp. | reverse complement strand
GAGGACCACGCTTCTTCTGCCCAGATGGCCCCGATGACAATAGTCACAGTCAGCAGGAGCAGGCCGATTGCAATCAGCCGGTAAATGAAATAATCAATCTCTTCCAGACGTTCGTCTGCCGGATTCTTCCCGTGGATCAGCAGATAACGGATCCCGGACGCGCCGGCCAGCATGAAGGCCGCATAACTGAAAGCAGCTGACCCTATATGGGAGACAAACCAGACACTGCGCAGTGCCGGCATCAGGTCATTAATCTGCCGCGGCAGCAATGCCGCATAGAGATAGATCCCCCAGGTCATGATAATGGCAATTGTCGTAATCCAGTTGAGTTTCAGACGATAATGCAGCACAACAAGAATCACCGCGATACCCCATGAGAACATGACGGCAAATTCAAACTGGTTGGCCATCGGTATACGGCCTGCTTCAAGACCGCGCATGACAATATATGCCGTCTGGGCAGCAAAGCCGGCCATGAAAACCCGCCAGGAAAGTGTACTGACTGTATCCTTCTGCCAGACCTGGCCGAAGAACTGCAGCAGCATGGCCGTGAAATATAAGCCGAGCCCGGCAAAAAACAGAATATCAAGCATGTGTTTCCCCTTTCCCTGCCGCACTTGCCTTCAGTTTCAGCCGCACACCTTCCGGCTTTCCGCCAGGCAGCAGATATCCTTCTTCATCAACGAGGACCGTAACCGGCGCCAGCAGGAACGTGATAAACAGGCCCGCCGTCAGAATCAGGACAGCAATCAGCAGGCAGATATTCGCGTAAGCAGGTGCCTTTTTGATCCGCAGGCCGGGATATTCCACCGGTGCTTCGAACCGGTATGTATACCCGCCAACTTCAAGTTCATCGCCCGGAAATGCCAGCATCGCTTCCTGCGTGCCTTCCTGCATGACCATAAACAGATAAACCGGGTTCTCATATCTTCCGGAGGTGGACATGATCAGCTTGGTGCCCTCTTCCGTCTCTTCCAGGCCGGGATACAGATTATCGATCAGAATTCCGTTCTTTCCGTCCGCCGACAGGAAATCGTTGCTTTCCACAAAGAAGCTGTCCTTATGCCCGGCATTGTCCGTCACTGATACCTGCCCGATGGTACCGTAGGTCTGCTGATATACCTTCAGACTGCCTATACTCACCGGATGATTGACCGAGAGTTCACTTGGACCGGTGCTTCTGCCGTCCGGCAGTGTCACGTTGATTACACTGCGGTAATCCAGACGTCCAGTATCGTCCTCAATGGAGAACGATTCCACCGCGATATCCGTACCGTCATCCAGCTGAATGCTTTCACCCGGATAACAGGAGGTATCATGCAGCTTCGGCAGCGCCATGCCGGCAGCGAAGAAAATCACTGTCAGCAGGATTCCCAGATGCGTAATGAATGTCCCGTAACGGCCGAACTGATATTTCAGGTATATTCTCTTCTTTCCGGCATCAACCTTCCTGCAGTGCAGTATATTTTCAAGATATGTTTCCACTGCCTGCCGCTTCTCCAATGGCAGCTTTACATCTGACACCAGGCCCAACACAGCCGCAGCAGGATCAGCCTTCTGCAGGAAACGCCACCGCAGCAATGAACAGAGAATCAGGTTAAGGCACAGCAGGATGATAATCACAATAAAATACCAGCTGGTAAATACCCGGTCCAGACCGAGCTGAAGAATCAGCTGATAATGAGAGGGATACTGCCGGACATAGTACATCGCTTCCCGCTGCTGGGGAATCACACTGCCGATCACAGATACCGCGATTACCAGTCCGAGCAGTATCACCCCGAATGTCATTGATTTCAGAAATGAAGTCAGTTTTTTCATATAAGATCATAATGACCGCCTTGCGGCGGTCATTCACTTTCTTTACTGCTGAATGGCTGTGTTGGCTTCGTCAAGGAATTCCCTGGCTTTATCCAGACAGTAGTTTGTCAGCCGTGAGTTATGCGCACCCTCGCTGTTTTCAACAAATACATAATCCCAGTAGAACTGCGCATTCCGGCTGGCCAGACGGGCAGCTTCCAGGTTTTCCTCAGAGAGCGTACCGGCTTCAACTGCGGCAGCCAGATCACGGTCAAGCTGTTCCAGGGCATAACCGAGTTCATTTTCCCGATCTCTTGTCGCTGTCTGAATCCGCGCTACATCGGCCGCCAGGTCCGTATGGCACTGACTGCAGGTGCTGGCCATCAGCTCTTCATTCTGCAGCGGGCTGACCCAGTAATGGTTGGTAAAGACAGTGCCGTCTTCAGCTGTCGTCTTGGCCATATGGCAGTCAGCACAGGTGAACTGTCCTTTATGCACGCTGCCTTCACCCATATAGGTTTCAAATTCCGGATGCTGCACCTTCAGCTTGCGGACACCGGTATCGGCATCGACCCAGTCGCAGAACATGTTTCCTTCCGCGTCAAGCAGGCTGTTTTCATAGTCCAGCGAATCATCCGGTGACATCTGTCCAAGACCATGGTAGGTCACCATTGTCGCTTTGGTAGCCGGATCAAAATAGTACTCTGTGTGGCACTGGGCACAGCTCAGGTTGGCCGCCGGCACCTTTTCAAAATCTTCACCAAGGGCTGCCGTCACATACGGATGGGTCACATACAGCACACCCGGTTCATTGCTGTGGCAGTGGAAGCATCCGAAAGCATCGGTTACCTGTACTTCCATGTCAGCGAAATCCATGGCATAGGCCGACGGACCGTCATTCAGCACCTTGGCAGTAAAGTCAGAGGTTTTGCACGTAAAGCAGTTCGCCAGCTTATGCGGCCGGCCGGTGCTGGTCACATCCTCAACAACGTACGTATGACCGCGGGCACTGCCGTAGGAAATGGCAAAACCATAGCCTTCATAAAGCGTTTTGATATACGGATTCTCTTCGATATAATCCGTCACCTCATCATTATCGTTGTTCATCATGTAGGTCCGGTATTCGTTCGGATACTGCTGGGCCCATTCATCCGAGCGGATCAGTTTCACCCCGGTCCCTTCCTCCGCCGCCAGGGCCACGACATTGTCAGATACACTGCCGAGTTCCAGCGGGCTGGGCCTGTTCAAAGAAACCGGTGTTGCCGGTTTGGTTGTCAAACCAAGGATTACAGCAGCTGCCATCAGGCCAAGAAATGGCATCAGTTCCTTTTTCTTATCAGTCATATTATCAGTTCCTTGCTGTTATATATTGATCATAACAAAGTACGCTGATTTCGTCAAAAGATAAACTGAACAGGTACGTGCTGTTGTGCGGATTATCATGTGATTCTTTCTTCAACAGTTCTGACAAGGTTTTCAATCAGGTGATTCACCACGCCCGGCTGATCGGTATTCGAATTGTGCCCGGCATCCTTGATCCAGTACAGCGGTATGCCTGTTTTCCTGTGCCAGGCTTTGTTGTAGCGGATGCACGAACCGGCCCGGTCATGATCCCCGCAGATCAGAATGGCAGGACAGCGGATCTCATAAGGCAGATCTTTCTCCATGGCCTCTGCCAGCATCCGGAAGCCATGCCCGGAAATCCATGCATAGCGTTTCTTCTCACCGTCATAAACCATCATTATTCTACGCATCAGCTGCCGGCCGTAATCTGTCACTGCCACTCCTTCCGTACCGGTTTTCAGCAGGGCTTTCCACGGATAGTAACGGTATACCGGTTCCATCCGCTTCAGCAGGAAAATCTCGGCAGCCGTCACATATTCCCGCTGCAGCGGGGCTGAATCAATTGATACAAAACCCTTCAGTTTTTCCGGGAAGAGCTGGGCATACATCTGGCCGACGTAGCCGCCCATGGACTGGCCGATGATAACAGGCCTGTCTATCTTTTCCTGCTGCAGGATTTCATCAAGCCAGACGGCTTTGTCTTCCAGATCGAAATCCGGGGCAAACGGCCATGATGCCGCATGTTCCGGCGCGTCCCAGGCCAGTACCCGGTAAGACGGCGCGAAATACTCAATCTGTTTTTCAAACAGCCGGTGATCAGCGGTCAGGCCCGGCAGAAAAACCAGATCCGGGTCAGTCCCGGCCGGCACTTCACTGAGCCAGTAATGGATTGTCCCATTGGCTGTCGTATACGTTTTCTCAATCATAGGATTCCCCTTTGCTGCAGAAAGCCAGAACCCGGTCATAGAAGTCTTTCCCCTCTTCATATGCCCCATGCCCCAGGCCTTCGTAAACATAAAGCTCCGCTTCCGGTATATACTTCTTCAGTTCCCCGGCAGCTTCCCTGCCGACCGTATGGTCTTCACTGCCGGCCAGGATCAGCACCGGGCAGCGGATGGCTGAAGCTTCTGCCCTGGCATCAAACTGCAGGATTGCCTCGGCATTGCGGTAAAACCGCTCATAACTTTTCGGTTTTGTCAGTTTTGCCAGCAGCGGGAAATACTTCCGGTTCGCCGCAAGGTATTTATCAGAATACATCTTTTCGGCCGTATCCATCATCAGGGCTTTGTGATCACCGCGCCTGGCCATGGCAATCCAGTCCTTAACGACAGCCTGTGCAGTGTCATTGGCATAGGGTGCCGTTACACCCAGGATCAGCTTTGAAACCATCTCCGGATAATCAATCGCCATGTACTGGGCGATCATGCCGCCCTGTGACACTCCCATCACGCAGGCTTCCTTCATGCCAAGCTGACGCATGGCTGTAATCTGGTCTGCCGCCATATCACGGATCGAGTAACCCTCGGGCATATTGTTTTTCCGGCTGAACATATACACCGTATAGTCTTTGAAAAAAGCCCGGTATGGCGCTGACAGCACAAGTGCTTTGCCCTTGACGGTAGCCAGGCCGTCTGAAAGACCCGGAAGCACAACCAGGTTCTTTTTTCCCTGCCCGAAGGCAGCGTAGTACATTTCCGTATCGCCAACCGCAACACTGCCGTTTTTTATCATCGCTGTCCCCTCAATCGATACAAGTCCATAAAATCAAATTCAGTTATCCTGTACTGATTCAACGTCAAGCCCTTCCTGCACGAAAACAACCGAGCATGTGTCCCCTGTCACCATGACACTTTCCTGATGGAAAAAGGCACACAGATCCTTCGCTATTTCCATCACGGTTTCTTCCGGCGTATCGATCAGCATGAGCACAAGTGTATTCTCTTCCGTATACCGCCCGTCTTCGTGGAAATAACCGCCGTTGATCATATGAAATGAAAAGGCAACCTGATAGTTCCGGCATACATTGCGGAGAATCGATACATACTTTTCCGTATCGAATTTCTGGGTTCCTGTTTCCGAATCATTCAGGCCGATGTAGATTGTATACTGCATTGTCTGATTATCCATACCTGCCGGTTTTCCTTTTCTTTTTTGATTATATTTCTTACTTAAGTCTATCAGACCTGTTACGGGATGCAATCAGGCAAACCCAGTTGCCGGGCTGATAATTATCTGCCGTACGCATCCCGGCACCATACCGCGATCCGCGTCAGCAGTTCAGCAGGCAGAGCACGGTCATACGGCAGCCGGATCGTTCCTTTTCTGACATCATATCCATTCAGTTCTTCGGCAAATGTGTTTACTGCATCTTCGCCGGCATAGAGACCGATATGCTGCTTCGCCGCCGCAAAATGAATCAGATTGTTTCCTTTCCGATAGGTCGGCATCGACCAGGCGATGTATTCCTCCGCATCCGGCAGGGCCTGCTGTATGATTGCCCGCAATTCCCGCAGGCGCGGCTGTACGGCTTCATCCTGCGCATTGATATATTCATCCACTGTCTGCGGCTTCACACAGTAATGGGCCTGATCCCGACGGCTGAAAACACGGCCGCATTTCGGACACTTCCACGTCATTTCATTATCCTCTTTTCGGTGCTTTGATTCTGAGCGTCTTCAGATGATCTTTATGTTCCGGCGTGATCCGGTAACTCTCAACTGCTTTCTGTATGGTCTTGTTATGTGTCCAGACATCCAGCCGCCTGTTCTCGATATAAGGAAGAACAGCGTCATACTGTTTCGCCAGAGCCGTCGCAAAATACCAGGAAATCATCATGTTGACATAGTATTCTTCCGACCTGATCCCGGCCACAATCTCCGGATATGCCGGATCAAAGTCCTCATCCAGAAAATGCTGCATCAGCATCCCGATCCCGAATCTGACCGTATATGTTTGATCTGAATCGATCCACAGGCGGAGCTGTTCCGCCAGTTCGGGACGGTGCTTTCGGAACACCTTCGGTGACAGCTGGTCACATGTGGCCCAGTTATCAATATACGGCAGAAACCTGATCACCTCCGCCATGCACAGTTCATAATCCCTGATGCCGGAAATGATAAAGGCATGGAGCTGGTTTTCGTCAAAATACCGGTGCGGCAGATCATCAAGGAATAATCCGATATCCTCATGCTTTGCAAACTGTTTTGCCAGATCCTTCAGCACAGGTGTCCGCACACCGATTATATTTTCCGGATTTACAGTCGGAATCAGGCTGTATTGAAAATCACGGTATTTGCTATCCTGATGCCGGAACAATTCTTTACGGATGTCATCAATAATCATTTGCTTAACCCTTTCCGGTATGCCTGTCTGTACCGGTGCACTGCCTCGGCAAAACGCTGATCTGTTTCATTGTTTTCTCTGCAGGTTTCGATCATATGTTCCATGATTTCATTCATCCTGCTGACCGGGCCGCCAAGCCGGAAGAAGACCGCTGCACCGCCGTCTTTCATGGCAGCTGTCCGGCCGGCCATGTTTTCGATGATCAGCGTCGCGTTCGGCAGATCCAGGCTCTCCATTTTAGCCATCTCGTCAAGCAGCCGGTTCATATAGTACCGACTGTCGCAGCGGTTCCGGCTGATGATCTTCAATATCGTTTCATGCCTGGTCCAGATCCGGCCGGGATCATCCTGAAAATGACTGAACAGATCTTCCAGAAGTTCCTCATCCCATTGTCTTAACGTTTCCGGATTGAGTTCGAGCATCATGAAACTGTTGTATCTGGCAGGCTCTTCACGGTCCATATGAAATGAAAAACCGTAATACTGAAAATAGAATTCCTTCGCTTCTTCCAGAGTCATGCACAGTTCCTTTCCGTCAGTATGCTTACCAACACAGTAAGATAATAAAAAGAACAATTGCAATATCTTTTGCCTGTTCTTTTCAAAATCATTTATAGCGCTTCCCGGCTTCCGATCAATCAGAGATCTTCGGTTTCTTCCGAATCATCTTTCCCCTGTCCTCTACTGTCAGCAGGCTGATTTGTTTCTTATCCAGTTATCAAGAAACTGCATCTGCGCATCCGTGTGGAACCAGTGTTCGCCGCCGGCCATAACCGTAAGAGATGCATTGTGTGCCTCCGCAAAAGCCGTCACGGTTTCAATTGATGACAGATTGTCTTCACTGCCGTAAAGGATATCCGTCGGAACATTCCAGATAATGGGATGCGTCCTGACATAACTAAGATATTCCCATGACAGGTCTTCATTGAAATCTGTATGAACGATGCCCTTTTCCTGCAGTTCCTGTTCCGTAACACCGGCCCAGCCCATCATGTCAGTGATCAGCTTTTCCATGTTCACAATCGGAGAAACAAAGTATGCATGCGCAATGACACCCCCGATGTCCGCGTTCATGGAGAAATATGCCCCGATGCTGTTGGCGATCAGAATTATTCTGTTATAACCGGCCTTCAGTTTGAAAACTGTTTCATGTATTTCTATGCCGGCATCCCAGGGTGTCTGGTTCCTGTACGCAAGGCCGATGACATCACATGCCGGAAACAACTGTCTGTAATGTTCTGCCTCTTCCGCGCTGCCGCCCTTGCCGTGAATATATACAACCGCGTCCATCATGTTCTGTTTCCTTTCCGCCCGTTGTTAATGCATGTATAACTACTGCAAGTTTATTTTTTGGCAATATCTTCCAGGAATAATCTGGCTTCCTGCGCACCGCCGCAAACTTTGAAACTGTCAGATATCCTGACGGCATTTTCCCTGTATTCGGTTTCAAAGAGAACCTTCTGCAATGCCTGCAGGATATCTTTCTCCGATACAGAGTTCAGCCTGACACCGGCACCGAGTTCTTCCACGCGCTTTGCGACAGCGCCCTGTTCCGGGGTCTGCGGAAACAGTACAAGCGGTACCTGGAAATATAATCCTTCGGAAGCTGAGTTCATCCCGCAGTGCGTAATAAATGCGTCGGCAATGGAGAGAACCGCCATCTGGTCCACATACTCATAGATCTGTATATTCGCCGGCACATGATCAAAATGATCCGGATTTGTCCCCATGGACACAATAACATGCCAGTCCGTCTGCCCCAGGGCCTGGATGCAGTTCCGATAAAACTCCCTGTTCTGATTAACCGTCCCCATGGAGACATATACGGTTTTTTCTGCCGTTTTCTCCATCGGCTCTTTGATCGGACGGATCGATGGACCAATGAAATGATATTTATCTGAGAACGTATCAGAACATGGCTGGAAATACTTCGATGTATAGACAATTGTATTTGTCTCATTATCGTTCTGTACAATATCTAATATACTTTTAACCGGATAGCCCTTTTCCCGCAGCCGGCTGATATGCTTATTGATCTTCGGCATGGTAAAAAGCATCTTTGCGATATCCCATGGCGTTTCCTTCATATACTTTGCCGAGTGCTGATTAAAGGCAAATGTGGTTGTGGAGGAAACATACGGAAGTCCGTGCTTCATGGCAACAAGTTTACCCCAGAAGGCCACCGAATCGGAAACGATGATATCAGGCTGGATCTCTTTGACTTTCTGTGTTGTCATTTCATCCAGCGCAAGTGTGGAAGATACGAGCAGTTCTGTTGCGAACGCCTTGTCCTTTCCGACCCGGTCAGCGTTCTCCTTATCCTCCATTTCAAAGTCATAGCCGTCACATGCAATGAATTCAGCGCCGGCCTGCTCGATTTTCTCCCGGAACATTTCAAATGAAAAATAATAAACCTGATGCCCGGCGGAAACCAGTTCCTTAACAATGCCCAGTGTGGGATTGGTATGGCCGTGTGCCGGTATGCAGAACCATGCGATCTTCATTCTTTTTCACCTTCATTCCCCTGATCAAAAACTGCTGTAAACAGATTGCTGAAAACGCCTTGGGCAGGAATAGCGATTCCCCGTTTTTCATCACCCAGAAGCAGCAGCGTATCTCCCGGCTTGATACCGAAAATTTCTCTTGCCTGTTTGGGAATCACAATCTGGCCTTTCTCCCCGACTGTAGCAGTCCAGGCATATTTTCCTTCAGGTGCTGCCATATCACGTCCTCCTTAAGTATGATTAGTTATACAAATCATACTTTATGATCCATAAAACATCAATCATTAAAAAGGGCCCTCACTGCAGGCATACAAGCCGGCAATCAGGAACCATGTTCTTTTCTTTAGATTTTTACGTAAGAGCACTAATCTGCTTTTCTGATCTCATTTAATTGATTGATCTGCCAAAGACGTTCCTGCCTGACTGCATCCATATTATCCGGATAAAGCAGGTTGATAACCTTGACCGCATAATCAGAAGCAACCATGGCATGCTGTTTCATATGCCCGGCAGCCACCGCATGACCGGCAGCCCGCAGTGCCGAACTGACCACAATATCTTCGCTTGCTTTTGCCAGCCGGTGAATTTTAAAACCGGCCTGTCTGACATCATGCATCCGGGCAGTACCGTTCTGCCACCGTTCATTGACCAGAAAGCCCTCTTTGATGATGTCATCACCCGGGCCTTCGTACTGTATCAGGTCAAGTACATGTTCAGCCAGCTTCAGCGCATATCTGCATAACTGGACCTGGGATGAATCATCATATTCCCGGATCAGTTCTTCCCGCAGTTCTGCAGCATCAGTTATTTTAATCTTGCTTCCTGTCATTTTGTTCGAATCCGGCAAAGGCCGCTTTTTCCTTTCATCAACCAGCTGTGTTTTTAAGTACGTCAGTTTTCTTCAGTCCGCCAGGGAAGGCATGCATCCGTTCTTTGATCACATGCTGTATGACAACAAAATGGCAAAGATCGCCGGCCAGCCGATCCGTTAAGTTCTTCTTTCAGCCAGAGCTCCTGCTTGAACATGGAGTTATTTTTTGATGAACCAATAGTCTTTATAGGCATAGCCGTCGATTGTCCCGATCAGCAATCTGTCTGTCTTTTTAAAACCAGTCTTTTGAACTGCTTTAATTCTTTCAACGGCATAGATCGGAACCTTGGTAATTATTTCTTCACAGTCGAACAGATCAAACGCGTCCGGGATGATCATAGAAATAATCGCAGCAATGATATCCGCTGTTTCACAGCTACTCCTGAGATCAAGTCTGAGCACACCTGTGTTATTGAATTCATCTTCTGCTGTGCGGTGAAACAATTCAATTGACCCAATTGCTTTCTGAATTTCTTTGTCGTAGATCGTCCATCGGACAAACCATTTTGACGCATAAGAACTATGCCAGAACGCTATGGCTTTTTCCATGCTCTCTTTGTCAGGATAGTAAAAATTATCTCCGTGACAATTATCGCTGTTGAAAAACGGCAGTGCGTTCTTATCACCATAAACGTCTGTCAGATCCTCTGCATCCTCCAACGTGGCAAAACGCAGCAGATACTTATCGTTTTCAAAGACCGGGCAGTTTTCATATACATCTGACATATTGCGGCTCCTCCAAATTCGGAAAATTGCTTATATAAATATGATCATCAGCAAATCTGAAATCAAATGCGCAAAGCCATGGGCGATCATCGCATAGCCGATTCCGTATTTCCGGTACAGACAGCCAAAGCACAGCCCCAGGCCGCCGTTGAACAGAAAGCACCTGAACAGCAGCACCGGGGTTAATGTTGTCATGGCCATTGTACCGGGAAGGTGCCCTGCCGCAAACAACAATGCGGAAATAATATTGGCGGCGGCGAATACCCACGCCGGTATTTCCGCCTTGTTTTTACAGAATAGTTTCGAAATAATCAGTGTCACCAGGGACATGAAGAACAGTCTCATCATGACTTCCTCGATAACCCCGCCAACCAGCAGGCCGGCAATGATTTTCGGCAGTCCCGGAGACACGGTATACAGATCATTTACCCAGTTACTGAATGAACCAAATATCAGTTTGTCACCGGGGAATAAACACAATGCGCCTATGACTGCGATAATCGCTGTCGGTACCACCGCATTTTTATCAAACCGGAATTCCTTCCATAAACCGACTTTCTTTGAAATGATCAGACCGGCCGCCGCAAGTATAACACCATAGAAAATGCCGTATTGGACCGCACCGCTGAGCGCCAGCATCCCGGTGGTCATTCCCTTTTCCTGCAATTGCTGCAGCATCTCCTGCGAATACATGTCCGGGATATATAATCCGGTGCAGTATCCTCCGATCAATCCGCTGCCTAAAACAAACAGCTGGAACTTCCAGTTATTCTTTATATGATCTTTCATCTCTGAACCTTCTTCCAAAACATTATTTAGATAATTTTCTAAATAGAATATATCCCTTCAGCACCATGCAGTCAAGGCGTATTTAGAAATTGTTCTAAATACCCCTGACTCTTTAATAACAAAGCCGTAATCCCATAGCTGCAACCCTATCCGCAGACAGCTTCCCACAGAAAATAAAAAGGAATCCCAGTACCTGACTGCTCATGTGCCAGGTGATGGAAAACCCTTTATTCCAGACTTTTTTCGGCTCTTTTTATTTCATATTTGACAGCTGGAATACTGTTCCGGTAAATCAAGCGGATGAAACCTATCGGCATGGAACACTTCTGATCATAAATCATATGCTTTGGACTGAATTACAGTAACCTTTTCTCCAAATATCTCGCGGCAGATCCGCAATTCCAGTGCCTGTCTGTGGAGCAGGTGTTGCAATAGGTCTTCGTATTGGTTCAGAGAACGTTTCTTTGCATACGGCGAATTGATGAAGAATTCCATCAGCATGTTGAACCATACTTCATTCCCGTCTTTGTCCACTCGTTCTCTACGGACCGCATTCAGGTTTTTCTCGATATCAGGCGACTCGATATAGTAAATCTCATATGCTTTGCCCTCAAGGGCAGATCGCACGTCTTTATAGAAGCTAAGAATGCCATCATCTGACATATCTCTGAAAAGGATCATATCTTCCACTGCATTCTGAAGCAGAGAGCATTCAAAGATATTGCTGTCTCCCTGCCAGTTCCGATATCTCGTCAGCACGATATCCTTATACTCTTCAAATGTTGTCCTTCCGTTGTAGATCTCATAATTCTCCAGCTGCTGATAAAAATCACGGTTGCCGCTCTTAACCTGTGTATAACAGACGATCCAGCAGTTATCTTCTTTATGCGACTTGCTGCGAAGCTGATCCTGCAGATCATTCCACTGTTCTAAGACTTCCGAATACTGAGTCTCACTCAGTCGTGCGCACCAGGCCAATTCTATCGGAGAATAATCCCCTTCCATAACCGGTATACAGCCGGGATGCTTTTCAGATAGTTTTTGAACCAGTGTGCTCTTTCCGCTTCCCTGTAACCCTTCAACAAAATAATTCATACTTTACTGCTCCGCTTTATGATTCCTTCGATAAGTTGACTGCATGCTGTTTCAGATACTTCGTATTCTTCGGCTCATAGACACGGATATGAAGTCCTACTTCTGGTGGTACAAAAGGCATATTGTCTCGACATGCTCTGTCTGACAGAACATATCTACAGGGACAATCTTTCCGATGCGGTAAGTTCTGCTGATCTGGCGGATATCGCGCGCCTGGGTTTCGGGATTGCAGGAGATATATACAATCTTGTCCGGGCCGGCTTTTTCGAGCGCTTTCATTGCGGCCAGGCTCATGCCGCTGCGGGGCGGGTCAAGGATTACCACATCCGGTTTTTCGTTCATGCCGATCAGGTAATGCTCGATATCATCACAGTAAAAGCGGACATTCCCAATCCGGTTGTGCCTGGCATTATAAATTGCGTCCTTGATGGCTTCCGGAACGATCTCCACACCGATCACCTGTTTTGCTTTCGGCGCAGCGGACAGTGATATCGTGCCGATGCCGCAGCATGCGTCAAGAACGGTTGTATCGGGACGGATGCCGGCCAGTTCAATGGCCGTCCGGTAAAGCACTTCTGTCTGTGCAGGATTGATCTGGTAAAATGAGCGGCTCGAAATACGGTATGTATTGCCAAGCAGGACATCATGGATATATCCCGGCCCGTACAGAACTCTTTCACGTTTGCCGAGAATCATGCTGGTACGCGCATCATTCCAGTTCAGAATGACTGTCGTCAGTTCAGGACAGGCTTCCAGAAGCCGTTTCAGGAATACTTTGGATCCCGGCAGTTCCCGGCTGCCGATCACAATTACCAGCATGACTTCCCCGGTGCTTGCGGCAACCCGGATATAGGCATGACGAAGCACCCCGGTCCGGCGTTTTTCATCATATGCCAGTATCTTCATATCTTCGGCAATTTCACAGATTTTATCCAGGATATGATTCGCGGTTTCGTTCTGAATCCGGCAGTCACTGCCGTATACCAGCCTGTGACTGTTTTCTTCATACATGCCGGCCCGCAGATGCCCGCTGCGGGAATAACCGAATGTCGCATAGACTTTATGACGGTAACGGGACGGATCTTTCATACCAATTACCGGCTCTACTGCGTGATGCGGAAACAGTGCCCTGATCTTCTCCCGTTTCAGTTCCAGCTGTTTTTCATATTCCATCCCGATGTAATCACACCCG
>JAFOIT010000032.1 GCA_017420585.1 Solobacterium sp. | reverse complement strand
CGCCGTTTTTTTCGCACACCATGTCGAGATGGGCCTGGAACAGCACTGCCGGCAGATCCTCACAGCCGGCCGAGGCAGGTTTTTTGGCGACAACATTGTTCTTTTCGTCCACCCGGTGGTAAAGTCCCAGGGCTTCTGCCCGCTCAGCCACAAATTGGGCTGCGGCTGCTTCGTTGTAAGAGCCGCGCGGGATGGCTGAAATATCTTCAAAATACTTCAGCGGCAGTTTCGGTTCAAGATCCTTGAGAATGTATTCCATTGTTTTGTCCTTTCTTCATAATGCTGTTATTTTACCCCGGGTATGGCCTCCTGACAAACGGCCTGCCGTTTCCTCGTGATTGATTGTTAGCCAATAATTTCCACTGATAATGGATTATCGGCGTCTTTTCCATTCCGGCAGAAGAAAACAGTGCTGTACAGCACTGTTCTGTATATTCTCAGTTGACTTCAGTCGAGCACTTTCACGTATTCGATGACCGGCTGCGCTTCCGGGAGGATCGTGCCGTTGTCATCGACCGGCTCGGCGTCGGCCGCGATCTGCAGGGCCACGTCCAGACCGTCCGTCACATGCCCGAAAGCCGCATAGTTGCCGTCAAGGTAAGTGGCGTCGCCGACCATGATGAAGAACTGGGAGCTGGCACTGTCCGGATGTTTTGCCCGGGCCATGGAAATCGTCCCGGTGACATGGCTGATGCTGTTGTCCCAGCCGTTGGCTTTGAATTCTCCCGTAATGGTCCTGCCTGAGCCGCCGCTGCCGTTGCCGGAGGGATCACCGCCCTGGATCATGAAACCATCCATGATCCGGTGGAATGTCAGCCCGTCATAGAAGCCCTCTTCCGCCAGGTTCAGGAAGTTTTCCACAGTCAGCGGCGCGGCGTTCGCATCCAGTTCAATGGTCATGACGCCATAGTCCCTGACTTTCATCTCAACATGATGAAGGTTTTCCGCGGCCGCCGGGGCTGTTTCTGCCGGTGCTTCCTTTTCCGCGGCACATCCGCACAGCATCACGCCCAGCAGCACCGTCACCGCTGCTGTTTTCAGTTTTTGTTTCATATTGTCCTCCTGTCTGGTTCAGCCGCGGGGCTTTTCGGCCAGAATCATGAACATGTCCGCGTCATGATTGCCCTCAGCTGTCACCGGCCGCTTCTGGATTACCCGCGGTCCGAAGCTCTCATCCAGTTCCTTCACGGTCATCCCGAGTTCCTGCAGGTATGCCGCATCCCAGTACGGCCTGTCGTAGTCAGCTGCCGGCAGGTTCTTGGCAAAATCATTCCGTTCCCGCAGCATCTCCGGGCTGTCGCTGGGATGTTCGTACCGGTCTTTGTTTTTATCACTGGCCGCGTTCATGGTGGTGCCTTCCGCGTCGGTGCGCCGGAAGACCCGGTTGTACCTGGCGTCGCAGTTCATGATCCGGCCGCCCGGTTTCAGCACCCGCACCATTTCCCGGTACGCCGCAGCCGGGTCCGGCAGGGTCCAGGTGACATTGCGGGTGAAGATAAAATCGAATGTCTCATCCGCAAAGGCCATGTCCTGGGCGTCCATGCACAGGAATTCAATGCCGCCGATGCCGCATTTCCGGGCTGTTTCTGCGGCCACGGCCGCCATCTTCTCCGCATAGTCAATGCCGGTCACTTCGCAGCCGGCTTCCCGCAGGATCATCGCCGCGAAACCCGGCCCGCAGCCCAGGTCCAGGGCCTTGACGGTTTCCTGTTCCGGCAGGCGCCTGATGATCTCGTTCCGCCAGGCTTCATATGCCGGCAGGTCCCGTTCTTCCATGGTCTCATCACCGAACTCCACCGCCCGCATGGACCAGTAACGGTTGATTCTGTCCTGAATGTTCATTTCGTTCCCTCAAGGTGGCGCAGATATGCCTCCCTGCTCATGGCCGGGGTGAAGTTTGCCCTGATTGCCTCAACCTCTTCCGGATGATCAAGCAGTTCCGTTACGGTGCCGACGACGATATCCGCCGGAACGGCATACACTTCCCGCTCATCAACCACACACATGCTGCGGCCGTGGCAGTAGCCTTCAAAGCCGGTATAACCGAACTGCACCGCCGGAAAAAAGCACCCGACATCGCCGATGTCGCCGGCTGCGACGCTTCGCTCATCCGTCAGGATTTCCTGCGGCTCCGTATGCCTGAGCATGTTACGGTAAATCACCTTGTTGAGATCCTCATTCTGGTAGAACGGCAGGTCACCGGGCAGCTCACTGACAGTGGCCGTACCGCCCAGGGCCGCCGCGCAGTGTTCAGCTGCCTGGTCAATCTTCGCCGACAGGGTCAGCAGATTGTCCGGCCGGAAGGATCTGACATAGCATTCATAGACCACTTCGTCCGGAATGGAATTGACGGTGCTGCCGCCCTTGACAATGATGCCGTGCACCCGGTTCTTGTCTTCATCCACGAATGTCTCCCGGAGCATGCCGACAGCGGCCTGGAACAGGGCGAACATGTTCAGCGCGTTGGCCCCCTTGTCCGGGTTGACAGCCGCATGACTGGCCGTGCCGTGGAAGGTGATTTCCTTGTACACAAAGCCGGCCAGGGTGCTGCCGACCGAGAAGCGGTGCCCTTCATAGCGGCCCATCGCGTGCAGGTGGATCAGCACATCCGAGTCATCAAAGACGCCGTCCATCAGCATATTGATCTTGCCGGAGAAATACTTCGCCTTGCCGGCACGGATATACTCCCGCCGGAAGGCAATATCCGTGAATTCCTCAGCCGGGGTAAAGTACAGCTTCACGGTGCCGGTCCGCTGCTTCAGCTCTTCCCGGAGCACTTTCAGGCTTTCCAGCATGATCGCACCCTGGGTGCTGTGGCCGCAGCTGTGGGCAGCCCCGGTTTCCGGATCCGCCTGGGGATGGCCCGGGGTCGGGATTGCGTCCATCTCGGCAATCAGCCCGATGGACGGCTTCCCGGAACCGATTGTTACGATGATGCCGGTTTCCCCGTACCGTTCAATCCGGTCGAAGCCATGTTCCCGCAGCCAGGCAAGGATCAGATCCCTGGTCCGGTATTCCTTGTATCCCAGTTCGGGGATGGCAAACATCTTCCTCCCCAGGGCATAGAGTTCTTCCTGATCTGCTTCAATCATCGGGTGCAGTGTTCCTGTTTCCATAGCCGCTCTCCTGTCTCTTTTTTCTTCTGTATTATATCGGAACCCGGGCTGTTTTTTTCAGTATAATGAATACATCACAAGGAGACGTGACAATTATGGGTATTGTTGTTTTCGGGGCAGTATTTGTGGATATCAAAGGGTATCCCCTGGCACAGTATATTCCGGCCGGCCGCAACGTCGGACGGGTTGTTCAGGTCTATGGCGGGGTAAGCCGCAATGTGGCGGAGGACATTGCCAATGTGGAACTGCGGCCGACCTTTGTCAGCGTTGTAGATCATACCGGCATCAGCACGGATGTCATCGACCAGCTGCAGCGGCACCAGGTCAACACGGACTACATTGTCCGCTCGGACGACGGCCTGGGCACCTGGCTGGCTATTTTCGACAACATGGGTGACGTCGTTGCCTCGATATCCAAACGCCCGGATCTTTCCCCGATCGGTGATATCCTCGATGAACACGGGGACGAAATCATCCGGAAAGCCGACAGTGTCGTGGTCGAAATCGATATGGAACCGGCTCTCCTGAAGAAGATCTTCCGCCTCGCCGCCAAATACCGCAAACAGATCTACGCCGTCGTCTCCAACATGTCCATTGCCATGGAACGCCGTGACCTGCTGCAGCAGACCGGCTGTATCGTCTGCAATGACCAGGAAGCCGGCCTGTACTTCTCGGAAGACTTCTCCGGGAAAACACCGGAGGAACTCAGTGAAATTCTCTATCGCAAGATTATCCAGGCCCGCATCCCACGCATGGTCATCACCATGGGGGACCAGGGCGCCGTCTATGCCGAGGCAGACGGGATCCGCGGGGTCTGTCCGCCGCAGCGGGTGGATGTGATCGACACAACCGGGGCCGGCGACGCTTTCTTCTCCGGGGTCACGATCGGCCTGACTTACGGCAAGTCCATCGCCGAAGCCTGTGCCATCGGCACCCGCCTGGCCGCTTCGGTCATCATGACAGATGAAAACTGCTGCCCGCGGTTCCAGCCGGCCGAATTCGATATCCATTTCTGAGCAAAATAAAACACATGCGGATCATGCATGTGTTTTTTTGTGCTTATGCCAGGGGGACCATGATTTCCGAGACTGCCACAAGCACAGCCTTCCCGCTCAGGGCGATGCGGCCGCCTGCCAGCAGTTCGCAGTACAGCCACCCGCCGCGCCGGGATGCCTGGTAGGCCCTGATCTGTTTTTTGCCAAGCACCTCAGACCAGTAATCCGCGATCTGGCAGTGGGCTGAGCCGCATACCGGGTCTTCCGGAATACCGAGCTTCGGACAGAAACTGCGGGAAACACAGTCCGCCTCATGCCCGGCGGCCGTGGCATTCTGGATCCGTCCTTCGATCTTTACGAGCAGGTCCTGATCCGGATTCATGTTCCGGACCGTTTCCTCATCTGCGAACACACAGACCAGGTCCAGCCCCAGCACGGCCTTGACCGGCCGCGCCCCGAAGGCAGCTTCCATCGCGTCCGTCACCGGAATCTCCCGCAGTTCATAGGTCGGGAAGTTCATTTCATACCGGTCATCCTTCCGGGTTACCGTCAGCGGCCCGCTCAGGGTATCGAAGCGGACAGACGCACTGTCCGGCTCATAGTAATTCAAAATGACAAAGGCCGAAGCCAGGGTCGCATGCCCGCACAGTTCGACTTCGGTTGTTGGAGTGAACCAGCGCAGATGCCAGCCGGCCCCTTCCTTGACGATAAACGCCGTCTCGGAAAGATTGTTTTCCATTGCCAGCTTCATCATGGCTGCTTCGGACGGCCATTCCTCCATGACGCAGACCGCGGCGGGATTGCCGCTGAACGGAATACCTGTAAATGCATCAACTATATACTGTTTCATGATTCCTCCCTGATCAGTTCGATCGTTTCAAGATCCTCAGGCACATACAATGTGCCGTGGTAATACTGCTTTCCTTCCTCTGTATACAATTGTTTCCGGCGGCCCTTTGTGCGGTCCTCCGTATGGTACAGGATCAGGTTCTCCGCCTGCAGGCTTTCCGCATTGACGCAGGCATCCCGGACGGTGGAGTGGCTGATGCGGTGCGGGTCAAATATCTTTTCATCCGCTTCCCGGCAGAATGCCTCGTGCATGAGCCATGTGCTACCCTGCGCATAACGGCGGCATTCCTCATTGTACGGCTCGTCCCCCAGGCATACCAGGGTTTTCCCTTCCCCGTACCGCAGGACATAACCAAACTGCCGGGCCTTGGCGGCATGAACATCAAAGAACGTTACCTCACGGCCTAAGATCCGCACCGTTTCACCGTCCTGCACCTCAATCAGGTGAATGTTTTCATATGTTTTGTCCGGCATGAGCAGGCGCATCATCTCCCGCAGGATACGGATGACTTCGGAATGGCTGTAAATCCTGAGTTCGCTGCCGCGCACCATGCGGAACAGCCACAGGACCCCCCAGCAGGTGGTCCGTGTGCCGGTGCGTGACAATGAGGTCATGAATGTCCTGCGGTCTGACGTTGACCGCCTTCAGCTGCTTCAGAATCCCGTTTCCCCCGCCGGCATCCGTCAGGAGATACCCGTTTTCATCGTGCAGCAGAAAGCATGTGTTGTAATAATCTGTCACCCCGGCATGGCCGGTGCCCAGCATAATCAGTTCCATAGGATCCTCCTGTAAGAATAATACCCTTTTTTCACCAGACGATGTGCATGTTTTGTCCGAATCGATTACCATTATAAAAAAGGAGATATGATTATGACCAATCTGTGGGGCGGACGATTCTCCGGGGATATGGATGAAATCGTCAAGTATTACAACGCATCAATTTTCTTTGATCAGAAGATGTATAACGAGGACATCGACGGCAGTATTGCCCATGTGACCATGCTGGCGGAACAGGGCATTGTCACAAAGGACGAAGCTGACCGGATCATCGCGGGACTGGAAGCGATCCGGGCCGGTATAGAGAGCGGCGAGATCACGTTCAATGTCGAGGATGAAGACATTCACATGGGCATTGAAAGCCGGCTCATCGCCATGATCGGCGACACCGGCAAGAAGCTGCACACCGCCCGCAGCCGCAACGACCAGTGCCAGGTCGACGGCCGGCTGTTCCTGAAGAAGGAAATCCGGAATATCCTGGAGCTCCTGTATGGTCTGGAGAATATCGTGCTGGCCAAGGCGGAACAGTACGCGGACAGCTATACAATCGGCTTTACGCATATGCAGCACGCCCAGCCGGTAACCCTCGGCTTTATCTTCATGGCCTACTTCCAGATGTTCCGGCGGGATATCGAACGCCTGCAGGACACCCTGGAACGTATGGACTACTGCCCGCTGGGCGCCTGTGCCCTGGCCGGGACAACGATGCCGATCAACCGTCACCGGACAGCGGAGCTGCTGGGCTTCCGGGCGCCGGCAGAAAATGCCATGGACGCCGTCAGTGACCGGGACTACAGCCTGGAATTCCTCAGTGATGCCAGCATCTCGATGATGCACCTGTCACGCTGGGCGGAAGAATTTGCCTGGTGGAACACCTCGGAATTCGCATATATCGCCATCGATGACAGCTACTGCACCGGATCCAGCATCATGCCGCAGAAGAAGAATCCCGACATGGCAGAGCTGGTGCGCGGCAAGTGCGGCCGGGTATACGGTGACCTGATGCAGCTGCTGACCGTCATGAAGGGCACACCGCTGGCCTACAACAAGGACTTCCAGGAAGACAAGGAAAGCCTGTTCGACGCGATTGAAACATGGAAAGCCAGCCTGCAGATCTTTGCCGGCATGCTGGAAAAGACGGAATTCCGGCTTGATATGATCGAAAAGCAGCTAAACAAGGGCTTCCTGAATGCCACGGATATTGCCGAACACTTCGCGAAGCAGGGCATCCCGTTCCGTGAGGCGCACAGCATTGTCGGCCATATGGTCCGCCTGTGCGAAGAGAATCACTGTGATTTCGCTGATCTCACCGATGAACAGCTGCAGTCTGTTGACCCGCGCATCACAAAGGAACTGCTCGGGGACATCAGTATTCCTGCGTGCGTCAATGCCAGAAACTCGTTCGGCGGCACGGCCCCGGATGAAGTCCGCCGGCAGATCAGTGTCGGCCGTACCTGGCTGGACAGCGTCCGATGAAAAATCGGGCCACCCTGATTTATTCCCTGCTGCAGGCCTGTTTCTGGAGTGCCTGGGCTGCCATGTTCGGCTATGCCAGCGCCTATCTGCTGGCTGCCGGGCTTTCGAGTTTCCGCATCGGCATTGTCATGGGGATCTGTTCGCTGGCTTCAGCGCTGGTGCAGCCCCTGCTGGCCGGGCTGATGGACCGTACACAGCACCGGTACCTGAAGCCCTGCATCATCCTGCTGTGCCTGGCCAGTGCCGGCCTGTGCATTGCCCTGCTGGTCATTCCGCAGCCCCCTGCCGGCGTGCTGTTCGGGCTTTCAGCCGGGCTTCTGCAGCTGGCCGCGCCGCTGGTGAACTCCCTGGCGGCGGAAAACGCCGACACGGACTTCGGCATTGCCCGCGGTGTCGGTTCATTGGGCTACGCGGTGATCTTCCCGGTCATCG
>JAFOIT010000031.1 GCA_017420585.1 Solobacterium sp. | reverse complement strand
TCGATGCTTTTGACACTGGTGAACCGGTGGGACTGCCCGTTGTGATAAAACGACTCACGGCTGACATAGAGGTTCTGGAAGGTCTTTTCACTGAGCAGATAGCCAAGACCCACCGCTGCCATCAATCCGGTTGCGGCGATATAATACATTGCCTCCGACGGGCCGCCGACACTGCTTGGCACCAGCCCGATATAAACCGCCAGCACAATGCAGAGACCGATAACCCAGGCATTCTGCAGCAGCCAGTTCCGCGAGCACTCGATAACCTCGAAATTCTTTCCTGCTCTCTCTATGAAGCCTTTCAGGGCATCATATTTTTTCTTCTGGTCCCTGGCGATGATCACTGCCATGACGGCAATTGTCGCGATGACAAAATATATTACTTTGAAATTTTCCATATACTTACTCCGCATTCCATGCAGATATTATTCTACTGCATTCCCTGCTTTTTAAGAAGTCTCTCCCTCATGACTGCGGTCCTGTATCCGCCTTTTTGTCCATGACGACGACAATGCCGCTGATAACGATGAACAGGCAGCCCAGCAGGCTTTTGAAACTGACAGCCTCATGATACACAATAATCCCGGCAATCAGGCTTACCACCGGCTCCAGCATGTTCAGCACCGAGGCTGTGGAAGCCCCCAGTGTGCGGATCCCGTAGGTCAGCAGGAACAGCGCCCCGATCGTGCAGAACAGCGCCAGAATAACCATGTACACCCATGCTTTGAGTGTCGGCGGCAGGGCGAGGTCATGGGTCAGGGCATTGCGGATGCCGAAGAAAATCCAGTTGACCAGCCCGACATAGAAAACAATCACAAACTGGTTCAGGGAAGCGAAACTGCATTTCTTGTTCGCGATGACGTAGGAAGCGTAGGTGATGCCGGACATGACGGCCAGCAGGACCCCCAGCGGTGCCAGTCTGGAGAAATCCGCCATCAGGATCAGGCCCGCGACGGCGCAGACCATCGATATGCCCTTGAACAGGGTGGCTTTTTCCTTGAAGATCACAATCATGGCCAGGGTCACAAACAGCGGATTGGTAAAGTGGAACATCGTGGCCAGGCCGACCGGGATCAGCGAATAGGCCAGGGTCAGCAGGGAAGCCGTCATACCGTAGCCGATCAGCGCCGCCAGCACCAGTTCGATCAGCTGCCGCTTTGTCACACGCATGTCAATGCGCAGCGCTTTCAGGATCAGCAGGGAAAACAGCATCGTAAACATGAACCGGTTGAAAACCAGCGCATTGGTGTTCATGCCCTCATTGAGGATCGCTTTGGAAAATATGGGCAGGACACCGTACAGGCAGCTTGCCCCGACAACTGCCAGTACACCCTTTCTTGTGTTCATTTTCTCCCTCCCCTGCTGTCAATGAATGAATTCTATCACTGCCGGGACGGATTTAACATAGAATTATGCACGATAAAACCCGGATCGCTCCGGGTTATGGCATTATTCTGCTTTCCGGCTTACCTTCATCAGCAGGCCGTTTTCCTCGCTTTCATGAAATTCCAGCAGGGAACTGCCGGGGAAGGTACAGGCCACTGTCAGGTCATAACCGGCCAGGACGGTCCGGTCCATGCGGATGACCGGGTCCCCGCGTCTGAGCCGTGTCCCGGTTTCTGCCAGCTGGGTAAACCCTGCCCCGCCGGCCTTTACCGTATCAATGCCGATATGCACGAGCACCTTGATGCCGTGATCCGTCTCCACCCCGAACACATGCCGGGAAGGAAACACCACCCGCAGGGTCCCGGCTACCGGTGAAACGATCACATCATCCTCCGGTATGACCGCGAAGCCGGCCCCGAGCATCTCCCGGGCAAACATCGGATCATTGACAGCGCTGAGCGGGATGACTTTTCCCGCCGCCGGCGCCGTCACATCGTCATAGTTATTCATTGCTTGTCCAGCCAGGCGGACATGTCGCAGCCCCAGTCCTGACCGTTGGAACGGATCAGTTTCGAGTACCAGTAGAAGGAATCCTTCGGAATCCGCCGCAGGTCCCGGACATCATCATCCGTGGTGTTGACGAAGACCAGTCCGTAGCGCTTGGCCATGCCGTTGCCGGTGGAAAGCAGGTCCACGAAGCTCCACGGATTGTAGCCGATCACGTCGCAGCCGTCCGCGATTGCCAGGCCGACATTGTAGATCTGGTCCCGCAGGAAGTCGATCCTGCCCTGGTCGTGAATCCTGCCGTCCGGACCGATATCCTCATGCGCCGCAAAGCCGTTTTCGGTGATCATCATCGGCAGGCGGTAGTGATCCCAGAGATACCGCAGGGAATAGCGCAGGGCCACCGGGTCGATCTCCCAGTCCCAGTCCGTCGTTTCCACGTACGGGTTCGGGGCCAGGGCATACTCACCCGGGAAAATCGGATAGATGAAGTTGCCCTTCTCCCCGGACTTGTTGAGTTCCTGGGCCCGGAAGGACTCTTCCGGCCGGGCATCCTTGCCGACGTTGGAGCGGTAGCAGTTCACGGCAAAGAAGTCGATCTTCGCCTGCTGTATGAGTTCCATGTCCCCCGGACGGATATCCGGATCGATATCATGTTCTTTCCAGTAGTTGCGCACAAACGGGCTGTAGTCCCGGAAGACATACAGGTCGTTCCAGATCTTCTCGGTGAATTCCTCGGCATTCATGGCCGCGATCTGATCCATAGGCCGGCAGGATTCCGGATAAATCGGCACATAACCAGGCACCGGTCCGATTTTGCCGCCTTCCACCATCTCGTGGCAGGCAATGACTGCTTTGGCATGGCAGAGATTCATGATGTGATTCATCTTCCACTTGTCCCTGAACCAGTCACTGCAGTTCTTGTCGAGGCCCAGCCAGTTGCCGTAGCAGATCTGCATGTTCTGTTCATTGATGCTCAGCCAGTACTTGACCCGGTCACCGAACAGCCGGAAACAGGTCCGGGCATAGAACTCGAACTCATCGATGATGCGCCGGTCCCACCAGCCGCCGTATTCTTCATCCACCCAGCAGGGCATGTCATAGTGGTACAGCGTGACGATCGGGGTGATGCCGGCTGCAGTCAGTTCATCGATCAGCGCATTGTAGAACGCCATGCCCTTCTCGTTGATCACCCGGTCCGCATGCGGGAAAATCCGGGCCCAGGCCAGGGAGAAGCGGTAAGAGGTAAAGCCGCACTCCTTCATCAGGGCCACATCCTCGCGGAAATGATGGTAATGATCCGACGCGATCGAATCATCCGCATAGGGTACCTTGGTACGGCTGTTCAGGTCAATGATGGTCAGGGTTTTGCCGTCTTCCTCGATGGCTCCTTCGGTCTGCCAGGCAGCGGTGGACGCACCCCACATGAACCCCTTCGGGAAAACCGGATGATGTTTATAGTACATGTGATACCTCCTGTGTTTTTGCCGTCTTCAGAATAACATAAAAACCGCGGTCACTGCCGCGGCTCTTGTGCAGACCCTGCTGTTCCGTTTATTCAGCCGGTTCAACCGGGACCAGTTCCCACACTTTGTAATGCTCCAGGTGCAGGCCGCTGATCCGCTGTTCAATCAGCTCAATGATGTAGGCGACGTTCTGAACATCCACATCACGGCGGGAAACATAATATGTCTTTCCGTCGAAGACCAGTGTCTCATAGCCGTTGTCCGTGAAGATTTCGTTCAGAATACCTGCGGCTTCCTTGTCCGGGAAAAGGTTTTTCTCAGGATCAATAAATACAACCACTCTGTTATCCATATCAAGATCTCCCTTCATCATTAATATAGCGCAGTTCCGGCATAAATTCAGCAATTCCTCAGGAGATTCTCGGCTTGCAGAGAATATCGATCACCTTGGTCTCGAAGAGGTTGTTGGAGTGACCCGGAATCAGCGTAATGGCATAGTCTGCGCCATGACCGCAGCCGCCGATGGCGATGATCTCCTCGCCGTACGGAACCGCGCCGTTGTCCATGGCCATCAGGGAGATTTCCACCCCGACCTTCATGCCCTGGCCCAGCATCTTCAGCGTGTCCGCCATCAGGATAGCCGGGGTCCAGCCGCCGCCGAAGTGATTGACAATACCCCGCTCCGCGCCGGACAGCGCATGTGTCGCGGTGATGACCCGGACGCCTTTGCCCTGCAGCTCCTGCCGCTTTTCCGGCGTCATTTCACACTGGCCCGGCCCCAGGTCGCCGTAGCAGTGCGTGACGATCGTGAAGTTCACATCGATATTCTCGGCCGCGAACGCCTCCAGGAACATATCGATGGTATAGCCGGTCTTGGAGGCCATGACAATGTTGTGGATATAGGGATGCTCCTTGACGTATTCCTTGACGATGGCGACGACTTCGGGGGTGTTGGTGTAGCCTTTTTCTGCAAAGATCTTCATGAATTTCTCCTCTCTTTTCCTGTTATTCCAGGCACGCATCAATATGATCGTAGATATCCTGCAGCTGTTCGATGATCCGCCGGTTCCGGCGGTCCGGATGAATGCGGTTGGACAGGACGCCGATGCCGGTATCCCGTTCTTTATCTATATAGAGGTAGTTGCCGGTAAAGCCGGTATGGAAGAGGGTTCTGCCGGAAGCCCGTTTCGGCACCGGCCGGTCAACATCGCGCAGGATCCACCCGTAGGTGCGGACGCGCTGCGGGGTTGAGATATGCGGCACATACAGTTCCCGGAACGTTTCCGGCCGCAGCAGCGCGGGATCCTCCCGCAGAAACGCGTGCAGGAACAGGGCGATGTCATCCACGGTAGAAAACAGCCCGGCATGTCCGCACACCCCGCCAAGCCGGAACGCCTTGCCGTCATGTACCCGGCCGCGGACCGTGCCGTCATCCGCCGTTTTCTCATACGCGCAGCAGCGTTCTTTATCCGTCGGACAGAAGCCGGTATCCTGCAGGTGCAGCGGTTTCAGGATACGCTCTTCCACATGCCGGCGCAGGCTGTGATACGGTGATGCCTGTTCAACCACCCAGCCCAGCAGGATGAAATTGACATCCGAGTAGACCGGCTGCCCGATCAGTTCCGCCACCTGGGGGTGGTGCAGCACGGCTTCCCGCAGCTGCCGGCCGTCCATATAGCGGTAATCGATCTTCCCGGCCTGGCACCCGGTCGCGTGCAGCAGGCACTGTTCAATGGTGGCATCGACCGTACAGCCGGGCAGATAAAGGCTGAGCGGGTCCTGCAGGCGCAGGTATCCTTCATCCCGCAGCTGCAGGATACTGCTGGTTGTTGCCATCACCTTGGTCAGGGAAGCCAGGTCAAACAGCGTATCCCGGCGGTTGGGTTCCTGCGTATCGAGATCCTTCACGCCGCCGTGATAAATCCATGTGTCATCATGCCGGACCACGCATATGGAAAGCGCCGGCACCAGGCCGTCCGCCAGCAGGCCGTCAAGATACGGATTCAGTTGGTTCAGTTCCGTCAGGTTCATGTTGTGTCCCCTTGCGCCGCCGTACAGCGGCAGGTCACTGTTATTTTATCATGTCACGGGCTTCTGCCTGCTTTTCTTCGCGTCGAAAACACCCGCAGCCGCTATAATGTAGGCATAACAACGGAGGAATCGAAATGAACAACAAGTGTTTCCGTCCCGAATATCTGTTCCGGGACACCCCGCACAAAGACGGTCAGGCTTACGCTGACTATACAGCCCTTGACGTCAAGGTGAACGGGGATCATGTCTATGGTGAAATCATGTGGCCGGACGGCAGCTACACAGCGCCGCGGCCTTGCGTTATCTTCTTCCACGGCTTTCCGGGCACTGGCCGGAATGACGACCTGCTGTTCAGCCTGCGCCGGGCCGGCTGTGTCTGCGTCAACGTCCACCACCGCGGGGCCTGGGGCAGCCAGGGCAAGTACCTCGTCTCCAACTGTGTCGAGGATGCCGTCACCATTGCCAGGCACGTCCACGGCAAGGCCTTCTGCACAAAGCATATCGTTGATCCGGACAAGATCTTCCTGGCCGGGCACTCCATGGGCGGCAACACCAGCGTCAACGCGGCCCGTAAACTGAAGTGGCTCAAAGGCATCATCCTGCTGGCCCCGTACAATGCCATGCTGGCCGAACAGGATCCCAAGGGAACCATGGCGCTGATGAAGGAAGGACTGATCATGAACACCGACGGGGCCGAAGCCCTGCAGAAAGACCTCGTCGAACACGCGCCGGACTACCGCTTCGACCACGCAGCCCTGGAACTGAAAAATACGAACATCTGCTGCATCTGCGGCTCCGACGACGGGCTTCAATATGACACCGTGGCCAAACCGCTGTTTGACACCCTGAAGAAAGAAGGATCCAAGGCTGTGCTCCGGGTAAAGATCGTGCCGGGAACACACGGTCTCTGCCAGAGCCGGGTGGCCATGATCCGCTTCGCCGCAAAATTCATCGCCGACCTGGTCAACTGACCGGTAAAATGTGAAAAGGCCTTCCGGCCTTTTCATTTCTTTTATAGGGGATAGAATCTGAATCATCTGCTAAAGGGGGAGCAGTGTTCAGGGCAGATCTTATCTGCATCTGCACGATTATAGTACCAATGCCATGCCGCAGAAATACGGCAGGATTATGGAAAAATATGTGATAAATATCATATATTGGAATGCCAAATTATATTTATTGACAAGTCATTTTATGATAAGTTATAACTGTTAAACAGAATCAAACATCATCAAAGAATGGAGGCCCTATGAAAAACCATCTGCCGACCGGTCTGGATGACTACCAGTGGAATACGCTTCTGGCCGACATGAAAAAGCGGCCGTCAACCGTAAATGATTATCGAAAAGTGCTGAATCTGCTCCATGCGTATGAGGGCGGGAAATTTCATATAGCCGCCATGACAGCGGCGGACGCGAAGGAATACTTTGACTATCTGGACCAGCGGGTCACTGACGGCTCCATGAGCGTGCGTACGTCACACCGGTATAAGGCCACCCTCCGCAGCATTGCCGCACGGATGGAAACCCACCCGGAACTGTTCCCGGACTATGTCAACCCGTTCCGACGGCTGATCAAGGGTGAGCTGCGCAGCCGGACCCAGTATGTGCCGGAGATGTTTGCCCGGCCCGAAACCATTGCCACGCTTCAGGCTGTCCTGCCGGAACTGCCGGCCAACGATGCCCTGATTCTTGATATGATGATGCACATCGGCTTCTCGCCGATCCAGATCCAGAACCTGCAGGTCAATCACTTCCAGACCCTGCCTGACGGACGGCTCTCTCTGCAGGGCAGGGATGCCGACGGTTCCGTGAAAATCTTTGAATTCACGGAAGATTTCAGCCGCCGCCTGCGGGAAAAGATTCCCACCCTCGGCCGCAACCGTGACCGCCGGTCCTTCTTCATGACTGCCCGGCATCTGGAATACTCGCACCGGGCCCTCTACCACATGTTCAGGGAAACCTGCAAGGCTGCCGGCATTGACACATCGATGCTGACTCCGCGGCAGGTGAGCCTGTACGGCCGGGTGCATTCCTGGCTCCTGCTGGAAACAGCCAGCCGCCTGCAGAGTGATGAACTCAGCACGGAAGAGCGGTGGGACCTTGAAGAAAAAATGGCCCGGCTGCTGCCGGAACAGGTCGGCCGCTGGGCAGATCCGTGTCCGGCGGAACTGATCGGGCAGATCAACGCCATCAGGGACCAGCTGGGGGACGACTACCTCTGGAAGATAATCGGGTAATGCCCGGTTTTTCTTTTGCACAAAAAAAGAGGATTTCTCCTCTTCAGGCAGTACCTTCGCTCGGCATGAACAGACTGGTAATCCAGGCACTGTTGATGACCGGGATTGTTTCGTTATCCACCTCATACCGTTCCGGGTTCTGGGCCATTTCCTCTTCCAGCATCTGCAGCGGGATCAGGAACGCCATGCCGCGGTCATCCGTGCGCACGTTGATCTTCATGACCTCATTTTCCGTTTTCTGGTATTCCACGGAGGTTACATCCTCCGCTTTTCCTTTTTTGTTGTCAATGAATTCGATGAAGCAGTCATATTTGGCCAGTTCCACCATGACATCGCTGACCCCGTCCTCCAGGATCTGGATCTTCTCCGCCATCTCCGCCAGCGTTTCACAGCGCCGCAGCACATAGCCCTGTTCCGTCAGGGGTTTCGTGAGGCCCTTCAGCATTTCCCCGGCATCCTGGGTGCTCAGCCACAGCAGGAAACGGTTCTCGTTGTCGATATAGACCAGCGGGTACTGGATCATGAAGTCCTTCTTGCAGTGCGGGCAGGATACCCGGAACAGATCACCGCTGACCACCCGGTCCCGCAGTTCCCGGTCGGCCGCATTGACGGCATCGTAGATATCCGCTTCAAACTCCCGGCTGCAGTACGGGCAGGTATATTTCACCGTTTTTGTTTCGTTCATGTTGTCTCCTAGTTCTTCAGGGTCGGGATGCTGAAGCCGAAGCCGGCCTCGTCCCCGGTCCTGATCAGTTCTTTCAGCGCTTCCTCGTCTTCCTGCGACAGCATACTGCCGGCAAAGACAGTCAGCAGCCGGGTTTCCTTCCCGGTATGGTACGGCAGCGCCCGGAACAGCTCGCCCTTGTGCAGCCCCTGCACCGCGTCCGGTTCCTCCGCCAGGCGTCCTTCCGCGAACGGGCCGTTGAACGACACCAGGTTCATCGGATATTCCTGGATACCGGCAGTTGTCAGGACCCCGGTCATGACGGTGTCCGGATAAACCGGGTCGCGCACCGCGTCCAGCCGCGGATCCATGCGGGTGAACCAGAGCTCCGCGTCGGCCCAGGCTTCCTGCTGTTTCTGCCAGGGGGCGTTCTTGCGGGCCATGGTCAGGTCCGGTTCGATAAACTGCACTTCGCATTCCTGTACCTGCCAGTATTCATACAGGCCCAGCATGGCTCTGCGCCGCAGGCCCCGCCGGCAGTGATCCGCCGCGTCCCCGACTGCCAGGACATTGAAGGTCAGCCGCCGGTTTTCCGCCACATAGCACGAACACAGCACAAAACAGTCCTCATCCCGGATGGGCAGGACATCCTTCAGCTGTTCCGTCAGCGAATCCGCTTCCAGAATCATATAACTGTGGTAATAATCACGGAATCCGTACTCTTCCAGCCGCATATGTTCCCCTTCAGAAAAAATATAGCAGGAAAGACTCCTGCTGGCAAAGTATCCGCCCGATCAGAAAACCCGCTTGCGCGGGTTTTTCTCTTTCCGGTTAACGGCGGCTGTTGCGGCTGGCCAGGATGCGCAGGACCCGCAGGAAGATATTGATGAAATCCAGATACAGCTGGAAGGCACCGTATACCGCGATGTTTTCTTCCATATCACCGGTGCCGCCGTACTGATAGTAGAACGACTTCAGCCGCTGCATATCCCAGGCGGTCAGGGCCAGGAACAGGATGATGCCGATGTAGTTGATCAGCAGGCTGTCCCGGAAGACCGGGATGAAGAATGACAGCAGCGAAGTGACCAGCAGCCCCACCAGGCCGCCGATCAGCAGGCCCTGATAGGTGGACAGGTCAACTGAGGTCGTATGACCGATGACCAGGCAGCACCCGAACAGCACTGCCGCGAACACAAAGGCCCCGAAGACCGTCGCTTCCCCGAAGGACAGCGGCAGGACACTGAAGGTAATGCCGGTGATGACAGCATAACCGTAGAACAGCCCGGTTGCCGTTGCCGGCCGCAGCTTCGTCAGCCGCATCGACAGCATCAGGCACAGCACGATCTGCACAATGGCGCAGCCGAAGAACATGAAGGAAAACGCGTCATAACGGAACAGCAGGGTGTACATGAACCCGCCGGTCATCAGGCTGCGGTAGCACCCGTAGGCAGTGCCGGCCGTCAATGCCAGGCCCATGCCCATCCGGGAGAACACCCGCATGATGTAGTCTTTTAATGTTTCGCCGTAAGCGGTATAGGCATCTGAACGATTGAATTCACTCATTGAGATTACCTCCTTTAACTCTCTGATTTCTCAGATCAATAATTATGATATAGAGTTTTGACCAAAAGTCAAATTGACTGCCCTGCCGCATGGCGGGCGAGCAATGTCCGCACGCAGTAGCTGGCCGCCAGCAGTCCGGCCGCGGCCGGCACGAAGATCGTGCTGGCCGGCGGCATCCGGTCTTTGCGGGTCGTGCCGTCCGGATTGACCACCTGGTGCTGGATCAGGGGCACTTCCTTTGTGAACAGCACCGGCACCGGATAGTCAATGCCGCGCTTCCGGGCCTGGGAACGCACACTGCGGGCCAGCGGGTCCCCTTCGGTTTTGAACAGGTCCGTCACATGCACCTGGGAAGGGTCCAGCCGGTTGCCCATGCCCAATGATGACACAAACGGTACCCCGTACCGGTGACAGGCCTCAATGAAATCCAGTTTGGCCGAAACGGTATCAATCGCGTCCACGGCGAAATCCGCGTCCGCGATCCGCTCCAGGCAGGCCGCGTCAACCATCTGTTCCAGGCATTCCACCACACAGTCCGGATTGTACGAATGGATCCGTTCCTTCATTGCCTCGCACTTGCCCTGACCAACCGTCGGGTGGGTTGCCATGATCTGCCGGTTGAGGTTGGTGATGTCCACCGTATCCTTGTCCACCAGGATCAGATGGCCGATCCCGGTCCGGGCCAGACCCTCCGCAACGAAGGAGCCGACCCCGCCGACCCCGGCCAGGAACACTGTCCGCTCCTTCAGCCAGGCTGTTTCTTCTTTTCCCAGCAGGAGTTCTACCCGTTGGAGTTCTCTTCCTTCCATTCCGCAATCTCCTCCAGCATGCGCTGCTGTTCCTTTTCGTCCAGTACCTGGAACCAGTGCACCGGCATCTGGTGATTCAGCCAGGTATACTGCCGTTTGGCATACTGCCGGCTGTGTTTCTTGATTTCTTCACGGACCTCGTCAATGGTACAGGCCCCGGCCATGTAAGCCCGGAATTCCCGGTAGCCGATGCCCTGCATGCCCGGATCATCAAAGCTGACCCCGGCGGCCAGCAGGCCCCGCACTTCCGCTTCCAGGCCGGCTTCGAACATGCTGTCTACCCGCCGGTTAATGCGTTCATACAGCACTTCCCGGGGCATCGTGCAGCCGGCAATGAAGATATCATAGAGCGGCGTGTGCGCCTGTTCCGCTTCCTGCGCGCTCTGCGTCCGGCCGGTCCGCTTCTGGATCGTCAGGCTCCTGAGCAGCCGCCGGCGGTTGTTCATATGGATTTTTTCCGCCTGCACCGGATCCGTCTGCTGCAGCAGGGCATAGAGCTGTTCATTGCTGAGCTGTTCCAGTGCCGGATCAACCGGTTCCTCACTGCTGTCCGGCGGGAAGACGTAATCATAGAGACAGGCTTTCAGATACAGTCCGGTGCCGCCGGCGATGATGGAAAAATCGTGCCGGTCGATCAGTTCCCTGGCCATGGCCTGGAAATCCGCCACCGAATACGGTTCCTGCGGGTCCCGGATATCGATCAGGTGATGCACGATGCCGTGGGTTTCCTGCGGCGTCACCTTGCCGGAGCCGATATCCAGCCCCCGGTAGACCTGGATGGAATCCCCGCTGATGATCTCACTGTGAAACCGTTCGGCAGCCCGGACGGAAAAAGCGGTTTTCCCGCTGGCTGTCGGTCCGGCAATGACAAGTACCTTTTTCACCGCAGGAACTCCTTTGTCAGCTCTTTTTCATCGAGGATGACGAACGTCGGCCGGCCGTGCGGGCAATGATACGGGTTCTCGCACGCCGCCAGCTGCCGCACCACTTCCTGCATCTCCGCCATGGTCAGGTTCCGGTTGAAGCGGATGGAGTGATGGCAGGCAATTGTGGCGATCTTTTTCTTTTCCATGCGGGCATACGAGGATTCCCGCTCATTGCGGAACTGGTCCAGGATATCCTGCAGGAACGGTTCTTCCTCCACTTCCTGCATCCACACGGGCATGCGGCGGACCAGCAGGGTATCGTGCCCGAACGGCTCAAAGACAATCCGCATATCCGCGATGGCCGCGTTGATCTCATCCACCCGCTGCACCAGGTCATCCGAAGCCGCAACCATGATCGGCACCAGGCAGTCCATGACCGCCGGGTCGGTATTGAGCCGGCTGCGGATCTCCTCATAGTGCACCCGTTCCTGGCAGGCATGCTGGTCAAGCACAGCCAGCCCCTGTTCACAGGAACAGAGAATGAACTTCCGGTGCAGCTGCCCGATCACCTGCATTTCCGGGAACGCCCGGACCGGGGCTGCCGCCTCCGGCACCGGCTGGATGTTTACCTTCGGTTCCGGGATGGTTTCTTCAGCCGGCCGGACCGGTTCCGGCAGGCTCACAGGGCCGGGGACAGGCATGTCCTGATCCGTATCGAGCCGCAGCGGTTCATAGTACGTTTCCGCTTCCCGCACCGCTGCCGCCGGGGCTAGCATCGTGCCCTTCAGGGCTTCCCGCACCTCCTGCCGGATCAGCTGTTCGAGCTGGTTTTCCTTCGAAAGCCGCACTTCCCATTTGGACGGATGCACGTTGACATCCACCAGCTGGGTATCCATTGTGACCATCAGTACGGCCAGCGGAAAGCGGCCCTTCACGATGAAGTCTTCGTAGCCGTCCTGGATGGCTTTGTAGATCCTGTATGTCCGCACCATGCGTCCGTTCAGGAACACATGCATGAAATTCCGTGATGCCCGGGTAATATTCGGCTTGACCAGGTACCCGGTAACCTGGTAATCGTAATCCGCGAACGAGACCGGGATGGCAGCCGCGGCCGCTTCCTTCCCCCAGACCTGGTACAGCACTTCCAGCAGGTTTCCCTGCCCGCTGGTCCGCAGGGCCTGGCGGCCGGAACTCGTAAAGGTAAAGGCAATTTCCGGATGGCTCATCGCGAAGCGGCTGATGACATCCTGGATCAGGGAGTTTTCATAGGCCGCACTGCGCATGTGCTTGAGCCTGGCCGGGGTGCGGTAAAACAGGCCTTCCACGGTGATCTCCGTGCCCGGGTTGCAGGGCCACGCCGCCACCGATACCGTCTTTCCGTACTCGATCTTCACCCGCGTCGCCTCATTGCCGTCGGAGGTGCTCAGCGTCACTTTGGCCACTGACGCTATCGAAGGCAAAGCTTCCCCGCGGAAGCCGAGGGTGCCGATCTTCCAGAGATCCTCCGGTTCATGGATCTTTGAAGTCGCGTGCCGTTTAAAGGCCATGACCGCGTCCTCACTGTCCATCCCGCAGCCGTTGTCGGCCACGGTAATCCGGCTCAGGCCGCCCTCTTCAACATTGATCTCAATGCGTGTGCTGCCCGCGTCAATCGCGTTTTCCACTAATTCCTTGACGATGCCCATCGGCCGTTCCACCACCTCACCGGCGGCGATCATATTCGCGGTCTGCGCATCCAACTGCTGTATTCTGCCCATGATTTTTACCTTTTTTCATTATAACATGTGCCTGTATAATAAACCTGAACATGAAACTGCAGCAGGAATACCGGGAAACCACCATCATCAACAAGTCACGCTTCATCGCCTGTGTCAGCCGCTGTGATACCGAGGAAGAAGCGCGTTTTTACATTGACGGCATCCGCCGGGAATTCCCGGATTCCTCCCATGTCTGCACAGCTTACATGCTGGGGGACAACGGCCAGGTCCAGCGTTCCAGTGACAACGGCGAACCGGCCGGCACCGCCGGGGTGCCGATGCTGGAGGCGATCCGCAAGAGCGGCCTGCAGAATGTGTGTGCCTGTGTGGTGCGTTACTTCGGCGGGATCAAACTGGGGGCCGGCGGCCTGATCCGGGCCTATTCCGGCTGTGTCAGCGACGCCCTGGCCCACGCCCCGAAAACCCGGGATATCCCGGTCCGCCGCTGGCAGATCGTCTGCCCGTATGAACTGGCCGGCACCCTGGAAGGATGGCTGCGGCACAGCACGATGGTCATCGACATCCTCTATGATGAACAGGTCACCTGCATCTTCGAGTCGGAAGACGAAAAAATCCCGGACCGGATCCGGGATATGACCAAAGGTGCAGTTGAACCGCTGTTCCTGGCGGAAACCGTACGGGAGGTTCCGGCAGAGTAATCAGCGCTTCCGGATCAGCAGGTCCAGGTCCACGGGTTCCGGGATGCCGGCGACCTGCCCGGCGCGGCTGTACTGCCACATGGAGAAGACAAACGGAAAGGACGGATGTTCGACATTGTAATGCGCCATCCAGAACCCGCACAGGTCCTGCAGTTCTTCCATATATATTTCATCACGCAGCCAGGAATCACTGGCATAGATCATGACATGAAAGCCCGCTTCATGCAGAACGGAACAGAATTCCTTCGCCGCGGCGGTTTTTTCTTCTTTTGTCAGGGTGCCCATCCGGTCATGGTCCGTCACGGTTTCCATGTCGTAGGCCACCGGCAGATCCAGCCGGTAGCCCTGCAGCAGCTGGATGTTGTAGTACGCCGCCTCACGGGCTTCCTCCACCGACACTTCCTGGGCAAACCAGTAAACCCCGACCTGCAGGCCGTTCTGCACTGCCCCGTCCATATTGGCCCGGAAGCGGGTGTCTTCATGCAGGAGGCCGGTTTCATAGCCGCGGTAACCGGTGCGGATCATCGCAAATTCGATGCCGTCATTGCGGACAGCCGCCCAGTCAATCTCTCCCTGGGCATAGGAAACGTCAATTCCCTGCAGACTGGTATATGTATCGTCATTGTAAGATTTATACTGCCCGTCAGCGGTCAGACATTCCCAGTTGTAATCATTGGGATAACGGGGATCGGGCGTCGGGGTCGGGGCCGGTGTCTCCGCCGGCCGGGCCAGTTCCGTCAGCACAATCCGCACCAGATTCCCCGCCGCGAGTGCCAGCAGGACCAGGATCAGTACCCGGCTATAACGGATTTTCTTTTTTCTTATACGCCTGCGTTTTGCCATAATGATCAGATTATAGCATAGGTCCTGCCAATCCCCGCTGATTCCTGCTAAACTTAAAAAAACGGAGGAAACCATATGATCCGCGGTATCTTTTTTGATCTGGGCTGGACCCTGGAACTGCCGGAAACCGGCGACTGGATGCTGACAAAGTGCTTCCGGAAGTATATTTCCGAAGAACTGCAGGCAACGGTTGACCCGCAGCTGTGGCGCAAGGCCCTCATGACCGCCTCGCAGCCCCTGACCGAACATCATAAAATCACAACCCTGGCTGAGGAAGCGGACCAGTTTACCGGCTGGTACATGGACCTGCTGCAGACGGCCGGCCTGCCGGTCACCCCGGAAATTGCCCGGGAAATAGCCCTGGACCGCACCTATGAATATGACAAGTACATCGTCCCGCCGGAAGTGCCCGTCCTGCTGCGTGAGCTGAAAGCCGAAGGGTATAAGCTGGGCGTGATCAGCGACACCTGGCCGAGCATTGTCCCGCAGCTGGAACATGCCGGTATCCTTCCGTACTTTGACTGCCTTACCTTCAGCTACCAGCTGGGGCTCTTCAAGCCGGATCCGCAGCTGTTCCGGGATGCCCTGACGAAAATGGGACTGCCGGCCGGGGAAACCGTTTTTGTGGATGATCTTGTGAAGAATCTGGAAAGTGCGGAAGCCCTCGGTATTCACCCGGTGCTGTCCTGCCTGCACGGCGCAGTCCCTGACAGCCGCTGGCCGCATATCAGCACCCCGGCTGAACTGCCGGCTGTATTAAAAGCAATGAAGCAGTAAAATAGACTTTATCTGAAACGGAGGAATATCTATGTCCTGTACTACAATCCTGGTCGGCAAAAAGGCCAGCCACGACGGCAGCACCATGATTGCCCGGAACGATGACGGCTTCTTCGATGAAAAGAAACTGATTGTCGTTGCGCCGAAGCAGCAGCCCCGGAAATATAAAAGCGTGATCGGCCATCTGGAAATCGAACTGCCTGACAACCCGATGCGCTATACCGCCTGCCCGAGCATCAATCAGGCCAACGGCATCTGGGCCGCCTGCGGCATCAACGCCGCCAACGTGGCCATGACCGCAACCGAAACCATCACATCCAATCCCCGGGTGCTCGGCGCTGATCCCTATGTTGTCTATCAGAAAGCGGAGAAGCGCGGGCAGAAGGACATCCCCGGCGGCCTCGGCGAGGAAGACCTGGTCACCCTGGTCCTGCCCTATATTCATACCGCCCGGGAAGGCGTTGTCCGCCTGGGTTCCCTGCTCGAGCAGTACGGCACCTATGAAGCCAACGGCATTGCCTTCAGTGACCGCGATGAGATCTGGTGGCTGGAAACAATCGGCGGCCACCACTGGATGGCCCGCCGCGTCAAAGACGATGAATATGTGCTGATGCCCAACCAGCTCGGCATCGACCGCTTCGATTTCAAGGATGCATTCGGCAAGCAGAAGGAATACATGTGCTCTGCCGATCTGAAGGAATTTGTCAAAAAGCATCATCTGAACCGGAATCAGGACGATAAATTCAACCCGCGTCTGGCCTTCGGGTCTGCTTCGGACCAGGACCACGTGTACAATACCCCGCGGGCCTGGTACATCGCCCGCCACTTCAACCCCCGCACCTGCAGATGGGACGGGCCGGACGCGGACTACACCCCGGAAAGCAATGATATCCCCTGGTCTTTCGTGCCGGAACACAAGATCACGCCGGAAGATGTAAAGTATATTCTCTCGTCCTACTACCAGGGCACAAAGTACAATCCCTATGCCAAGGCGGATTACCCGGAAAAGGGCATTTACCGGCCGATCGGCATCAGCCGCACCGGCGTCATGGCCATCCTGCAGATCCGCGGATACATGCCGGAAGAACTGCAGGGCATCGAGTGGATCTGTTTCGGCGCCAATCCGTTCAACACGATCCTGCCGGTCTATGCCAATGTCGATAAAATGCCGAAGTATCTCAGTGACGTCACCCTTGACGTCTCCACTGAAAACTTCTACTGGGGCAGCCGCCTGCTCGGAGCCCTGGCGGATCCCAACTACGGCACCAGCATCCAGTTCATCGAGCGTTACCAGAATGCCGTGCCGGCCAAAGGACGGGCCCTGGTCAACGAATATGACCGCAGATTCATGGAAACACCGGACCCGGCCCTGCTCAAGGAAGCCAATGAAAAGCTGTCTGCCATGGCAAAGAAGGAAACGACAGAAACCCTGAACAAGGTCCTGCTCGACGCCAGCAAAAACATGCACTGCGGCTACTCAAGAGCCGATAACTGAGGTAGTCATCTGCCATAAGCAGAGGAAAGGAACAATATGACATACAAATTATGGGAAGCACTGGAAAGTGCGAAACAACTGCGGTGGGTTGAGCTTTCTCACCCGCTGACCAACGACAGCCCATACTGGAGCGGGATTCCTGAAGGCAGCGTCGATCTCGGACACGTTGTCTTCGACTGGGGCAATCCGATGCTGGAATGCCGGATCCAGACCTTCAAGTTCCCGGGCCAGTTCGGTACCCACATCGACTTCCCGGGTCACTTCGACAAAAACGGTGTGCTCTCCTCCGCCTATGGTGTAAAGGACGGCGTGTTCCCGCTCTGCGTGATTGATATAACCGATAAGGTAAAAGAAGATGTCCATTACGCGGTCAAGCCGGAAGACATCATGTCCTGGGAGGAAAAATACGGTCCGATTCCGGACGGTGCCTTCGTTGCCCTGCGCACGGACTGGTACAAGAACTGGCCGGATATGAACGCGCTTTCCGGGATTGCCGAAGACGGCAGTGAGAATTTCCCGGGCTGGTCACTGGATGCCCTGAAGTACATCTATGAAACCAGGAACGCGGCAGCCAACGGGCATGAGACACTGGATACCGACGCCTCCGCCGAAGCCGCCAAAGCCGGTGACCTGGCCTGCGAACGGTATGTCCTGGAAAAAGGCAAGCTGCAGGTGGAAGTCCTGCAGAATCTCGACCAGGTCACACCGGCCGGTGCCGTCATCGTCGTCAGCTGGCCGCGCATTGAAGACGCCGTCGGCCTGCCGGTCCGGGCCTTCGCCATTACCGAATAACAGAGATCAAAAAAAGGGCACTGCCCTTTTTTGTTTTATAAATGCTTCTTCAGGTATTCCCGGAAGAACGGGGTCCACCACAGCAGATAGCCTGCCCTGGTCGGATGGATCGGATCGAACATGTACAGATCATAGGTGCTGTCGCTCATTGTCTCAACATCGATATCGTTCCAGAGATCAATGATCCTGATCCCCCACTTCTCCTGCAGTCGGTACAGGATGTCAACCATCAGCCGGTAGGACGGGTCCATGAACTTCGTGCCGGTATAGAAGTATACCGGGCAGTGCCAGGTATCCATGGCATAGGCAATGATATACTCCATCGCCCCGACAGTCGTCTTTGTGTCAAAGGAATCCATATCCTTACTGCCGGCGATCTCCCCCATGGGCCAGCCTTGTCTGGCATCGTTGGTCGACAGCTGGCAGATGAAAGCATCTGCTTTGAAATCTGCCGGGATGGTCTTCATGCGGGTGATGAAAGACGGTCCCCGCAGGGCTTCATCCACCATGGTGGTGCCGCTCAGGGCTTCCTTGTATACCTGCAGGCCGTCAATGACCTGCAGGGCCTCAACAAAGGATTCACCCAGGGCCGCGTGACCATAGGTTACGGAAGAGCCCAGGAAAATGCAGGCCTTCCCTTTCAGCGGACTGTCCGGATCCGCCTGCTGTTTCAGAATGTCATATGCCGGACCGTTGCCGGGATGGGCCGCAATGGCTGCCTTCATATTCTGTTCACGCTGCCGGGCCTGCTCAGGTGTCAGGTCAGCCGGATTGACAAACGGCGCCGGTTCTCTCAGTTTCATATCTGTATTCTCTCCTGATGAAAAAGCAGGGCTGACGCCCCGCTCTGTGTGTTCTGCTTACTTTCTGGTGATGTCGTTCTTGACGTTGATTTCCAGCATCTTGGTGTGCAGTTCGCTCTCGATGCGGGCCAGTTCTGCCTCGGCAGCCTGCCGCTTCTCGTGACCTTCCTGCTGGATGGCAAGGACTTCGTCCAGGGTTGCGATGAGCTCTTCGTTCGTGTGCTGGAGCGTCTCGATATCGACGATGCCGCGCTCGCTTTCCTTGGCGACTTCAACGGTTGCCTGGTGCAGGGTTTCGGCATTCTTCTTCAGCAGTTCGTTGGTCATGTTGGAGACTTCGCGCTCTGCTTCCATGGCCTCCTTGGAATGGTTGATGCCCAGGGCCAGGACAATCTGGTTCTTCCACAGCGGAATGGTATTGACCAGGGTGCTCTGGATCTTTTCGGTCATCAGGGTGTCATTGTTCTGGATCAGGTGGATCTGCGGGGCCATCTGGATGGAGACCTGTCTGGTCAGTTCCAGATCATACAGCTTCTTTTCGAACCGGTCGCAGGCCTGGGCCAGGTCGTTGGCTGCCTGGGTGTCTTCCGGCAGGCCGCTCTGTCTTGCTTTTTCGATCAGCTTCGGAACTTCCTCATTGCGGACCTGGGCCAGCTTCTTCCGGCCGGCGATGATGTACATGGTCAGTTCCTTGGTATTCTGCGCATTGCGTTCATACAGCTGGTCGAGCAGCGCGATATCCTTCAGCAGGGTAATCTGGTGTTCTTCCAGCAGGGCCGCGATCTTGTCGACATTGGCTTCAGCCTTGTCATAACGGGCCTTGAAGGCAGCTGCCTTGTCGGTGCCCTTCTTGAAGAGGCCGAAGAGACCCTTCTTTTCTTCTTCGTTGGCATTGAAGCCCTTCAGTTCGGTGACCAAGGTGCTCAGCAGGCCGCCGATTTCCCCGAGGTCCTTCGTCCGGACATTCTTCAGGGCATTGTCACTGAAGTCCGTGACTTTCTTCTGGGCAGCGCTGCCGTACTGCAGGATCACGTTGGACTCCATGATATCGATTTTTTCCGAGAAATCATTGACCGTTTTACGTTCTGCTTCAGTCAGTGATTTGTCATCATACTGTTCCTTGACAGTCTGTTCGGCGATCTTGGCCTGTTCGGCTTCCATGTCAGCCAGGGCAGCCTGCTGCTGCTTTTCCACTTCTTCCGGTGTCAGCACGAGTTCGATGCTCTGGGCCTGGGTATTGTTATTTTCACTCATGGTTATCATCCCCCTGTTTTAATCGTACTCAGTATATCATAGTTGTCTCCGGTCTTGTTGAAGGATTCTTTACGCCCTGCATAAGAAATGAAAAGGCAGTTATTCTGCCTTTTCTAAATACTGTTACAGCAGTGCCAGGAACAGCGGCATTGTAATCAGACTGAGGATGGTTGAAATACTGACAATCCCGGCCCCGTAGGCGTAATCACCGCCGTATTTCTGGGAAAACATGGCCATGGCCCCGGCTACCGGGGTGGAAGCCGCGATCATCGCCACCGAGCTGACATCCCGCAGCGCTTCCGGCACCATCCGGAAAACCAGCAGGGCCAGGGCCGGCGCCACCAGCAGCCTTCCGGCCAGGATCAGGTAAGTTTCCTTTTCCGCAATCACCTTTTTGAAATCCGCGTCACCGAGATAGGTGCCGATCATCATCATGGCCAGAGGCGCGTTGCAGGCACCGATCATGGAGACGGTTCTTTGAGCTACCGCCGGCACCGGGATCCGCAGGCAATAGATCAGCAGGCCAAGCACCACCCCTACAATCGGCGGATTGGTCACGATTTTCCTGATGGAAATCAGGCTCCGGTCATGTGAGATCAGGTAGACGCCGTAAGTAAAGGTTGCGATGGTCTGCACGGCGACAATCATGGTCATATAGAACACGGCCTGCTGACCCAGCACCATCTGCACCAGGGGAATGCCGAGGAAGCCGACATTGCTGACAATGATGCCGAACTTGCCGAGATCGCTCATCTTCCGGAAGACCGTGAAGGTCAGCAGAAGGTTGATCACCAGCATGACAATGCCGAGCCCCGCCTCCCAGAGTCCCTTGTAAAGGATCTGCGCATCATATTCCGCAAAAAATGAATTGATAATCGTCGCCGGAGTAGCCACGTACAGCACGACATTGGTCAGCTGGGAAACACCTTTCTGATCAATCATGCCGATTTTATAGATCATAAAACCGACAACCATCAGCAGGAACATCACCACGACCTGCTGCACCAGCAATACTACGACATCTGACATGTACTTACCTCCGAAAACACCCTTTAATACTAATGCGATTTCCTTTTTTGGCAAGCAGTTACAACATAAAAAAGGCAGGATTCCTCCTGCCTCAGAATGATTATTTCTTGATCCGCCTCATGACGTTCGCCAGAATGCGGTCAGCCCCGGCACAGCCGGCTTCATACATATGGTCAGTCTGCCCGTTCAGCTGGTCCGCCATGTCCCGGTTCTGCATCATGCCCGTATTGATATAGATATTCAAGGACGCTGCCTGCAGACAGGCCCTGGCCATGACGGCGCCGGCGCCGGCATCACTGACTGCCAGCGTACTGCCCTTTTCCGCCAGTTCAGCCAGCAGATCCAGGGTTTCAAGAGCCGCCCGCATCATCGCCAGCGGTGCTTCGCACGCCTTTTCCAGGGAAGCCTCCATGACTTCGTTCCGGTATTGGATTTCTTCCGGAGTGTTCTTCGGCAGCCGGTACGCTTCCGACAGCGGCCGGAAACCATCCGCATCCGCATCCGCCAGCCCGATGAATTCCATCCGCAGCCGTTCCGTTTCTTTCAGGATCCGCCGGATATCTTCTTCATATACGGCATATTTTTTCTTGCCGGCTGTCAGGGAAGCGACCATGGACCCCAGGGCTGCCCCCAGCGCACCTGCAGCCGCGGCTGCCCCGCCGCCGCCCGGCACAGGCGACGCACTGCCCAGTTCTGCCGCAAACTCTGTGAAGGGTTTCTCCAGCATCATCATCAGATAACCGGGCCGAGACAGAAGATATCCAGCGAAGTGAAGTACTGGATCGCTTCGTTCTTGGTCATTTCACCGTTGAGCACCCGCAGCAGCTTCGCGAACGCTTCCTCGCCGACTTCCTCGATGGTCTTGTCACCGGTGAGGATCAGGCCGGCATTCAGGTCCATGTCGTCCTTCATGTTTTCAAATGTGTTCGGGTTGCCGCAGATCTTGATGACCGGCATGCATGGGAATCCCTGGGGAGCCCCGCGGCCGGTGGAGAAGCACATGAACTGGGCACCTGTGGCTGCCATGCCGGTCAGGATCTCCGGTTCCCGGCCGGGTGTATCCTTGATCCACAGGCCCTTCTGCGTTGTCACATGTTCCGGATAATCCAGAACTCCCTGGATCGGTCTTGTGCCGCTCTTGACGATGGCGCCAAGGCTCTTCTCCTCGATGCTGGACAGGCCCCCGGCAATGTTGCCCGGCGTGGGCTGGCCGCGGCGCATGTCACAGCCGATGCTCTTGGCACGGGTCTCCATCTCGTCCACGATCCGGTAGATATCTTTGGCCACGTCTTCGTTGACGGCACGTCTGGCCAGCAGGTGCTCACCGCCGATGAACTCGGTTGTTTCGCCGAAGATGACCGTCGCCCCGAGGTCAACCAGTTTATCAGCTACATAGCCGATGACGCAGTTGGAAGCCATCCCGCTGGTGGTGTCGGAACCGCCGCACTTGATGGACATGATCACTTCGGATATGTCTGCCGGTTCGCGCAGCTGGCCGGAAATCTGCATGACCAGGCGCCTGGCAATATCCGTGCCTTCCCGGACGGCCTTGGAAACGCCGCCCAGTTCCTGGATATGGATGATCTCCACAGGCTTGCCGGTTGCCTTGAGTTCTTCATACATCCGGGCATGGTCTGTCCCTTCGCAGCCGAGGCTGACGATCAGTACCGCCCCGAGGTTCGGGCTCTTGCCCAGGCTGATCAGTGTCTCGGTGACCCGGTCAAGATCCGGCGGCAGCTGGCAGCACCCCTGATGATGCAGGAATGTGACGGTGCCCTGCACTTCCCGGCAGATGGCATTGGCCACATCGTTGGCACAGGTGACTGCCGGAATAATACCGACATAGTTGCGTGAGCCGACCGATCCGTCCGGTCTTCTGTATCCGTACCAGGTTGTCATACGGTTTCTGCCTCCTTTTCCGTTTCCCAGTCACCTCGGCCGCGCATGCTGTCCAGGTTGTGCACGTGCACATACTCGCCCTTGACAATCTCTTTCGTCGCGATGCCGATTTCCTCGCCGTACTTGGTGATCTGCTCACCGATATGAATATCCGCAACGGCGATCTTGTGCCCGTACGGAACATCTCCCTTTACAGTGATCTGTTCCCGGTTTCCCTTCTTGTCGCGCATTTCCACCACGGTGCCGTCGGTGACATCATTGGCGAAAATAGTCGCGACATTGTCAAGGTCATTGACTTTCAAAGCGATTTTCAACTCTTCCATGGTCTCCTCCAGTTTATTCCGGGGCAACTGCCAGGACGCTGACCCCATCCGGGATGACAACGACGCGGGCATCTTTCCCCTTGATCTGATATGCAATGTCCAGCGCTTCATCCGGTGTCGAAGCCGGAATCATGTTGCATCTGCGGACAGTTTGCGGATCGAGGTATGTGGTGACAAGAATGACCGGATGCTTTTTCAGTATACGGGCATAAATCTGCGGGCACCACTGTTCCGGTATAGTCTCCTTCGGTGGAATTTTTGCCAGATACGCATCAATCTCTTCCGGCGTGCCGAGCTGGATCAGCCGCTCAAAGTGCGTGCCGCCCATGCCGTCCACACAGCTGCAGACCATGATGATCACCCCGTCTTCCCCGGCACAGGCTTCCGCGGTCGCTACGGCCTTGGGGCTCTGGTACAGGTTCTGATCGAGCGGATAGCCGCCGTTGCTGGTAACCGTGATATCCCCGGTAATGGATGGGCACTGTGACCACTCCCGAATGAACGCAACTCCTTCTTCATGTGCCTCTTCCAGGTCACCTGCCCAGGCCGCGATGACTTTCTTTTCCGCATTCAGCGCCACATTGAGGATAAACTGTACATTCACCAGCCGGGCAGCATATATCATGTCCTCGTGAATCGGATTATGCGCCAGGACCCCGGTCTTGGCATATGGGCTGGCAATGGCTTTATAGGAATGATTCTCGTTGACTGTTTCCTGAGAGCAGATACCCGGCAGGATGCTTTTTCTCCCGCCGGAGAACCCGGCAAAGAAGTGCGGCTCAATGAATCCTTCGCATATCAGCAGGTCACATTCCGTTGCCAGATGATTGACATGGAACTCTGCCCCTGACGGCAGGGTGCCCATGTTGACAAACTGATCCGGATCAAAGGCGTTGTTTACCACGATCTTCTCATTATCCACGATAGCATCCCCGAACATGCGGCGCTGCTCCTCCGGTGTAGTTGCACGGTGCAGCCCGGTGGCGATCAGAATTGTAATATCCGCATCCGGATTGCCTTTTCTGATCTCCGCCAGTTCCAGCGGCAGTGTGATTCTGCTTGGCACAGCGCGGGTGTGATCGCTGGTCACCAGCACAATCTTCCGCTTTCCAGCAGCCAGTTCCCGCAGCGGCTTTGTTCCGATCGGATGCTCGAGAGCGTCCCGGACAAGTTCTTCTTCGCCCTTTCCGGGATCATAACTGTCCAGACCCGCGGTCATGACTGCTTCCAGGTTCTTTTCATCCACATGGAGGTCCAGTGTAGTGGTGTAATACGGCAGGGCAATTGTCTTTATCATGTCTGCCTCCTTTACTATCTGTATTCATCGTACAATCTCGGCGGTCATAAGGAAAGAGACGTTGCGGCATTTGTGTCTGCTGTTCTGCCGAAAAAAAGCGGAGCATCTCCCGCTTCCCGGATGAGGGATCGGTCAGATGCTCCGTTGATTATGAATGCTGATAGTTCGGTATTACCGGTTATTAGGCGTTGAAGACGTACTTGTCCAGACGGTCGAACGCTTCCTGAACTCTCCATGTCGGCAGAGCGAGGTTCATACGGATACCGTATTCGCCGTGGAACGGACGGCCATCCTGCCACATGACACCAACTTCGGCGCCCATTTCCTGCAGACGCTGGATGGTGACATTGTGCTCTTCGCACCATTCCTTGCAGTCAAGGAACAGCATGAATGTGCCTTCCGGACGGGATGTGTGGACACCCTTGAACTTTGTTGTGACATACTCATAAGCGATCTTGGCGTTTTCGCTCAGAACTTCGCACAGCTGATCGACATAGTCGAATCTGCCTTCGCCTGTGTATGCGCCGATCGCTGCATACATCCAGAGCATGTTCATTTCATTGTAGTGAGACAGGGAAGCCTGCTTGTCAACACGGTCACGGAGCCAGTCATTGAAGATGAATCTGTAGGAACCAACCAGACCGGCGATGTTGTATGTCTTGGATGTCGCATAGCATGTAACTGTGTGCATCTTAGCCCATTCGTTGGTCAGGCAGGTAGCATTGTGCTTGCGGCCGTCGAGCATGATGTCGCTCCAGATTTCATCGGAGATGACCCATACGTCATGCTTTTCGAAGATTTCGAAGCACTTTTCGAGTTCTTCCTTGGACCAGGCACGGCCTGTCGGGTTGTGAGGATTGCAGAAGACAGTAGCATGAATCTTGTTGTCAACAATCTTCTTTTCCATGTCTTCGTAGTCAATTCTCCAGTAACCGTCCTCATCCTTGTACATCGGGTTCAGGATGATGTTCCAGCCGTTGTTCTCGATGCAGCCTGTGAAGCCGATATATGTCGGGCTCTGCAGCAGGACGTTGTCGCCGGCGGAGCAGAGAACGTTCAGCGCGGAAACGACGCCACCCAGAACGGAGTTATCATAGCCGATAACCTTTCTTGTCAGATCGTCGCCGTAGCCGTTACGTGTCTTGTGCCAGTCGATGATACCATCGAAGTATTCAGCTCTCGGTCTGTAGTAGCCGAATGTGTCGAGGCTTGCACGCTCGATCATCTTTTCCTTGATCGGCGGGAAAGTCGGGAAGTTCTGGTCAGCAACCCACATCGGGATCTGCTTGTCCTTCCATTCCGGCTTTGTCAGAGCGCCATTCGGAGGCATTTCGACGGCAATTGCGTCCTTGCCCATACGGTCAATAAACTGTGTGAAATCAAACTTCATAATCTAAGAATTTCTCCCTTCTTATGTATTCGGCACCTTACCGGCGCGAATTACCAAATTGTTTTGTGCGGTGCGGCTGTAAGCGCTTCACGCACCCTATAAATATAGCACCGGCCACCTACGGTTACAAGCGCTTTCAAATGCTTCTTTTCAGTGCGACCGCTGCGGCTGCAGAGAACTTACTTCTCGACAGCGAATACTTCGATCTCTACGAGACCGCCCTTCGGCAGAGCAGCAACCTGGAACGCTGCGCGAGCCGGGAAATCAGCTGTGAAATACTGTGCGTAAACTTCGTTCATAGCGCCGAAGTTGGCAATGTCGCTCAGATAGCAGGTAGCCTTGACGACGTTGTCCATTGTCATTCCTGCTTCGGCAAGGATTGTCTTCAGGTTTTCCAGAGACTGCTTTGTCTGGCTGGCGATGTCAGCACCAGCGAATTCGCCTGTCTTCGGATCAACGCCCAGCTGGCCCGAAACAAAAACCAGACGACCTGTGCATTCTACACCCTGGGAATACGGGCCGATTGCTGCCGGAGCATTCGGGGAAGCCAAGATCTTCTTCATGTAATATTTCCTCCTTATCAGTCGTACGTTTTGCCACAGCAAAACATCTACTGAAGAAAATTTTAGCACTCCCAAAATAGTGCCGCAAGCGCTTCCACCCTGTTTCATAACTTACATTCGCTGTAAATTTTTTCAGTGTAAAGACATGCGCTTTCACTTGAAAAATACCCCGAAATCCGCTCTTCGAAGAAGGCTGTTCATGTAATATACTTAATGATGTAAACATTCATAAAACTGCATAAGGAGGACAACGCACATGAATGAACGTCAGGAACAACTCGTCCGCAATGCCGACAAGAACAGACAGCTGGTTCTGGATGCCGAGCGCTGGCTCTGGGCC
>JAFOIT010000030.1 GCA_017420585.1 Solobacterium sp. | reverse complement strand
TCAGCGATGCGCCGCAGCGTATTCCTGCGCTGCCTCCCGGACCCATACGAAGCGCTTCTCGTCGATATCCATCGGCACCGTGCAGTCGGCCCCGATCATGACGCCCAGCTGCCCGGTCTCGTCCAGGATCCGCTTCACCTCTGCCTTGATGGCTTCCTCGGTGCCGGCATAGATCAGCCCGGTCTGGGCAAAGCCGCCCATGACCGGTTTCCCGCCGAAGAGTTCCTTTCCTTCCTTCAGGGAGATGTTCTCGGAATAGACAGCCCAGTTGACGGCCGCGAAGTCATAGTCGGTGAACAGCTTCAGGTTGTTGGTCTGGCCCCGGGTTCCGCAGATATGCATGAAAGTGATGCCGTGCTTGTTGATGTCGGCGATCATTTCCTTCTCGATCGGGGCGGCGATTTCCCGGTACAGCTCATCACTCAGCACGGAATTCTGGTTGTTTACGCTGAAGTAGATGCCGTCCAGCGGGAATTCATCAAAGAGTTTCTGATGGATTTCCATTGTCCTCTCCGCCACGGTCTTCATGCCGTCATACGCCGCCTGCGGGTCAGCCGCGAACAGCTCGCCCATGACGTCGCGGTGGTCAGGATCGTTGTCCTCCAGTCGGTGGCGCAGGGAGAAGATCGGCGCGAAACTGGTCACAAAGGACGGGATATCCTCATCCTCATAGAACTTCAGCACCCGCTCGGTCAGTTCCAGGGTCCGGCTGACATAGAGGGAATCCATGGCCGGCGGGATGACATCCTTCAGATCCTTCGGTTCCTTGACCATGGAGACATCAATCGGCATGATCATCAGCACATCGTTCATGATCTTGCAGATGTCTGGGTCGGTCCGGCGCTTGGTGACCAGCTGCCCGGCGACCAGTTTTTCAAACGAACGCGGTTCCTTCGTGCCGGCCAGCCATTCCTGGCTCGGCATGTAGTGGTGGAAGATGCCGGACGGGACATAATCCACCGGCTGGTTGTGCAGGAACGCTTCAAAACGTTCGCGTTTATTCATACTGCCTCCTCACTGTGGCCGCCGGCATATTCCTCACATGCCTCGCGCACCCACGCAAAATGCTTCTCATCGATATCGTTCGGGACGGTGCAGTCGGCGCCGATCATGACCCCGACCTGGCCGGCATCGTCGAGAATCCGCATGACTTCAGCCTTGATCTCCTCTTCTGTGCCGGTGTAGATGATCGTGTTCTGCGCAAAGCCGCCCATGACCGGCTTGCCGTTGAAGAGTTCCTTGCCTTCCCGCAGCGATACGCCCTCGGCATGCACTGCCCAGTTGATCGCGCTGGCGTCATAGTCTTCATACAGGCGCACATTGTTGGTCAGGCCGCCGTAGCCGCAGATATGCAGGATGCTGACACCCTTGGCATTGATCGCCGCGATAATCCGCTTCTCCACCGGTGTGACCAGCTCCCGGTATGTGTCATCCGGCAGCAGGTGGTTCTGGTTGTTGACACTGAAGTAGATGCCGTCAAGATGATACTCATCCATCAGCATTTCAAAGATCTTCGTGGTGATGTCCTCGATCTTCTCCAGGGCAATGCGGAAAGCTTCCGGATCAGCCGCGGCATATTCGGCCAGGTGGCTGACATGCTGGCTGTCGGCAAACTTCAGGGCATAGTCCAGGACAAACAGCGGCGAGAACCCGGTCGCGAATACCGGCAGGTCTTCACCTTCCCAGTAAGCCAGAACCCGCCTGGTCAGTTCTTTGGTCTTCTGTACATACAGGGAATCCATGTCCGGCGGGATGATGTCCTTGAGGTCTTTGGCTTCCTTGACCATGGAGCAGTCCACCGGCATCAGCATCAGTACGTCATTCATGATCTTGAGGATGTCCGGGTCATCCTGTTTCCGGGAAACGAGGTGGCCGGCCACGTTCTTTTCAAAGAACCGTGGTTCCTTCAGGCCGGTGACATACTCCTGGGCTGTGGTGTAATGATGGAAAAAGGCAGCCGGAGCCCGGTCAGCCGGTTCATTGTTGAGAAAAGCCTGAAAACGTTCGCGTTTGTTCATTATGATCTCCTCCTGTTATGTTGTGAAAAGCAGTGTCTGTCTTAATTATAGCGTACCAAAAAGGGGTGCGGGACGCTTTTCAGAGATTATCAAGCGCTGCCTGGCGGGCCGCAATCACCCGGTCGCACCAGGCATCGAATTCCGGGTCGTCCTTCTGGCACTCTTCCGGATGGGCCAGGATATAATCCAGGGCCAGGCGCACCCCCTGGTCAAAGCGCACCGTGGTTTTCATATCCGGGACGGCCCGCTTCAGCTTGGTGTTGTCAAAGACGGCTGAAGAGGACTTGTCACCGGTCAGCGCACCGGCAAAGTCATAGCCGTACTTCGCCCCGGCTGCACACAGGAAATCCGAGGATACATGCACCGCCTGCAGTTTTTTGCCAAGCGCCGCCGCGATGGTTTCATAGATCTGGTTCCAGGTCAGCACTTCATCCCCGGTGATATGGAACGCTTCCCCGAGGGCGCGCGGGTTGCCGATCAGCCCGGTAAAACCGACCGCGAAGTCCGTATTGTGGGTTAGCGTCCAGAGCGATGTCCCGTCCCCCTGGATGATGACCGGCTTCTCCTCCATAATTCGTTTGATCACCTGCCAGGAGCCGTTATGCCCGTGCAGTCCCAGCGGGATCTTCTTCTCGTCATAGGTATGGCTGGGCCGCACAATTGTTACCGGGAAGCCGTTCTCCCGGTACTGTTTCATGAGATATTCTTCGCAGGCAATCTTGTCCCGGCTGTACTGCCAGTACGGGTTGGCCAGCGTGGTGCCTTCCGTGATGATATAGGACCTGGCCGGCTTGTGGTAGGCACTGGCCGAGCTGATGAACAGATACTGTGCCGTCCGGCCGGCAAACAGCCTGACATCCCGCTGCACATCCGCTTCCGTATAGGCGATGAACTGGCAGACGGCATCGAAGCACATATCTCCGAGGGCCGCCTGCACCGCGGCCTCATCGTTGATGTCAGCTGTCAGTGTCTTCACATTGTCCGGCAGGGC
>JAFOIT010000029.1 GCA_017420585.1 Solobacterium sp. | reverse complement strand
TCCTGGAGCAGGACCAGCTGCAGAACCTGATTGATACGGCTGTAAAGACTTACGGCAGGATCGATATCCTAGTCAACAACGCGGCCTATGAACCGACCAAGATCTTCGCCGAGAATACATATGATGACTACCGCAAAGTGATTGATACAAACCTCGGCAGCTACATCATGGCCAGTATTTACGCGCTGAAGTATATGCGGGAACAGAAGGGCGGGAAGATGCTGAATATCAATTCCGTAACCGCGGAGCAGGTGGTGCCTGGGGTCGGCATGTATGCCATTGCCAAGGCAGGCATTACCAACCTGACAAAGATCATCGCCCTTGAATATGCCAAGGAGGGCATCCGCTGCAATGAAGTGAATCCAGGCCTGATCATGGCCGGTGCCTTCGAGGATCCGGCTGTCCGCGAGTGGGCGCATGACGCGATTGTCAACGGTACACCGGTGGGCCGGCTGGGCACGGTGGAAGAAATTGCCAATGCGGCCCTGTATCTGCTGAGTGATGAAGCGGACTTTGTCAACGGCACATCGTTCTATATTGACGGCGGCCGGCGGCTGATATAAAAAACCCGGATATACCGGATTCATTGCAGTTTCAGAACCATCAGATCGCAGTCAAACAGTTCATCATTGATTTTCACATAACCGGGGAATACTCCGGTTTTTTCAAAGCCGAACTTCCGGTACAGCCGGATGGCCCGCTCGTTGTCGCTGCGGACATCCAGGGTAATCCGGTCAACGCCGGCAGTGTCCCTGGCAAAGTGGACCAGCATGGCAACGAGATTCGTGCCGATGCCTTTGTTCCACCAGGCCCGGCTGACTGAGACGGCAATCTCTCCGCGGTGGCGCATGCGCGGGGTTTTCTGAATGGTGAAGGAACCGATGCCGATGATTTCATCCCCGTACAGAGCCAGCAGGATGGTTCCGAAGCGGCTGTGCTCAAGACGGCTGAGCATATCTGTCACTTCCGGCAGGGTCATATCCAGACCTTCAGGGCCGAAGCTGAGATAATCGGTTTCTGCCCCGGCAGTTCTGGTAAAGGCCAGGAAGCGTTCGGCGTCTGCCGGCCGGGCCCGCCGGATGGTCAGGGACTTACTCATGGGCAGGATCGGTTTTCTTCTTCAGGATCAGTGAGAGGAAGATAGAGAGAATGGCCATGGCGATGATGAGGATCAGGGCCGGCCGGTAAGAACCGGTGAGATCATAGAGCATCCCGTACAGGGATACAGAAAGGGCGTAGGCAGTGGCAGTAAAGATGACCAGCTTTGCATAGACTTCGGCATACCTGTCGCCGGCCACTTTCTGTGTCAGCATGCTCAGGGCTACCGTGCTCAGGGAGAAGAAGGCACCGTACATGCCTGCCCCGGCACGGATGAGCAGGCCATTGCCGGCAAACAGCAGGATTGTTGCCGTTCCGACCGTACCGATCACAGCCCAGACAACGGCAACCAGAATCGGATTGATCCGGTCACTGGCATAGCCGAAGCAGAGCTTGAAAATGATATTGCCGATCATCGAGCAGGTCAGCACGGTGGCACTGGCTTCCAGAGAGTAGCCCTCCGCAACGGCCAGGGCAGAGAAATGCTGGTTCATGCCGCAGAGCGTGCAGAAGCACACGCAGGTGGAAAACAGCACAATGATAATCGGCAGCGGCACTTCCGGGGACTGCGGTTTCGCGTTCTGAACCGGCGCGGAACTGCCGGCAGGTGCCTGTGCACGCAGCCGCAGGGTCAGGGCACACGGCAGGACAGCCGCAGCCAGGAACAGGGCCATGATCCGCAGGGAAGTCTGATAGGACAGCGTGGTAATCAGCCGGCTGAGAATCGGATTCATGATGGCCCCGAAGACACCGCTGAAAGCCAGGGCAGCGCCGACCGCCGTACCGTTTTTCTCCCCGTACCAGTCACGCAGGATCAGTGTGACCGGCAGGGCAGAGAAGTTGCACATGCCGATGCCGGACAGGATGCCGCACAAGTACAGGACCCAGACATTGCCGGCCACGGACATCAATAGATATGAAAGAATGCACAGGATGATACCGGCGGCCATAATGCGGTTCAGCGGATATTTTTTCCTGAGCCTGACAAACATCGGCGCGAACAGCGCGTTGCCAAGTGAGATCAGCGTCACCATGACGGAGATCCGGCCGACCCCGACATCCAGCGCCTTGGCCAGCGGGGTGAAATAGATGCCGATGCAGTTGCTTACCATGCCCATGGCCCCGCCGATGCACATGCAGCAGCGCAGCAGGACACCAAGTCTTCCTTTAGTGTTTTCCATAATTCAATTCCTCTGTGATTCAGAAGGGCAGATGCTGGATGGTATCTGTCCAGTTGCGCATCATTGTTTTCTGCGCTTTTTTCATGTCGCCTTTGTACAGGTAATTGATGATCTCTTCGTGCTGACGAATACTGCTGGCTGAATCTTCCGGTTCAGTGAAATAAAGGTTTTCAATCCGCAGGCAGTGTGTGTAGAGGGTTTCGAAGAACTTTGTCAGGAAATAGTTATCCGCCAGTTCAAAGAACTTCTGATGAAACTGTTTGTCCAGGCTGCGGACCTCCTTTTCGCGGCCGGCAGCTGCAGCCTCTTTCATCCGGTTATTGATGTCTGTCAGTTCCTGCAGAAACGGTTCATTGATCCGGTCCTCGTCTTTGGCCATGGCCAGGCAGTTGAGCCGGCCGATGAGTTCGTAATTGTCCCGGACTTCTTCAGGATGAATTTCCGATACAATGCTTTCCCGGTTCGGGATGATTTCGATCAGTTTCTGATCGGCCAGCAGCTGCAGGGCTTCACGGACCGGGGTGCGGCTGACGGAAAAGTATGCGGCGATCTCCGTGTCCATGATTTTCTCACCCGGGCGCATAGTCCCTTCAGTGATCCATTCGAGAAGCGTATTGTACACCCGGTCTTTGGCGGTTAACCTGGGTTCATTGAGCGGTTTGGCTGGGATTGGCATGAATTGATCCTCACTTTCGTAACGGAATCATTTTAGCAAAGGTGTTTGACAATGTACATAATATGTGATATTTATTTTGTGTATGCAATATATTACATATTGCCCGTAAGTGGAGGACGAATATGAAAATCGTATACAATCGCCATAAAGGGGAAAACAGACCGGCCAATATGGACCGTTTCACAGCAGAAAAAGCAGATGCGGTGCGCCGCTATCATCAGTCAATCAGTACATATGAACCGACTGTACTGGCGGATTTGTCAATGACCGGCAGAATACTTGGGGCAGGCAGTATCCGTGTCAAGGATGAAAGCAGCCGGTTCGGTTTGAACGCCTTCAAGGGTCTGGGCGGATCCTACTGTCTTGGCAGACTGCTGGCCGAACACTACCATCTTGGTGAACAGTTTACATTTGATGATATTGCTTCTGCCGGCAGCGACCAGATGACCTTTGTGACAGCGACCGACGGCAATCATGGCCGCGGGGTGGCATGGGCGGCCCGTATGCTGGGACAGAAAGCAGTTGTATATATGCCGAAGGGCAGTGCCTCAGAACGTCTGGAGAACATCAGAAAGCAGGGCGCTGAAGCGGAAATCACAGACCTGAACTATGATGATACGGTCCGGTTTGCAAAGAGCCAGGCTGAGAAGTACGGCTGGGTGCTGGTGCAGGACACTGCCTGGGAGGGATATGAAGAGATCCCGCTGATGATCATGCAGGGGTATCTGACCATGGCATCGGAAGCTGTCCGGCAACTGGGTGAGAAGAAACCTACGCATATTTTCCTGCAGGCCGGGGTCGGAGCCATGTCCGGGGCTGTTTCCGCATTCCTGCGCAATGTCTATGGAAACGACCCGAAGATCATTATTGTGGAACCGGACAAAGCCGACTGCAGCTATCAGACAGCCCTGGCAGATGACGGCACCCTGCATGTCGTGACCGGGGATCTGGATACCATCATGGCCGGACTGGCCTGCGGGGAACCGTGCACGGTCGGCTATGAACTGCTGCAGTACTGTGCTGATGCCTTTATCTCCATGCCGGACAGCGTGGCAGCGTATGGTATGCGTATCCTGGGCAATCCGGCCGGCAATGATGACCGGGTGATCTCCGGGGAGAGCGGGGCGGCAGGCTTTGGTGCGCTGGCAGAAATCCTGACCCGGGAACCGGAAATCCAGGAGACAATTGGCCTGGATAATCAGTCCGTTGTGCTGTGCTTCTCGACAGAAGGCGCAACTGACATAACCAATTACAGATCGATCGTGTGGGAAGGAAACTTTTGAAAAGGAGAAGAAAAATGACAAAAGAAGAGATCCGCGCAAAAATCATTGAAATCAGACATCACATTCATATGTACCCGGAAACCGGCATGGATACGGTGCAGACAGCAGACTATGTCGCGAAAATCATGGAGGACCTGGGCTGTGAAGTCACCCGGGGAATCGGCACAAATGGTGTTGTGGCAACCATGAAATGCGGGGACGGCAAGGGTATGATCGGCCTGCGGGCTGATATGGATGCCCTGAATATCCAGGAAGACAATGATCTGCCGTATAAGTCACAGGTACCGGGCAAGATGCATGGCTGCGGTCACGACAGCCATACTGCCACCCTGATCGGTGCGGCGATGCTGCTGAAGGAATCACAGGACTTCAACGGTACGGTTGTCTTTGTGTTCCAGCCGGGTGAGGAACCGGGTCTGGGGGCGAAGGCCATGATCGCCGACGGCCTGTTTGAGAAGTTCCCAATGACCGAGATCTATGGACAGCACAATCAGCCGGACCAGCCGCTGGGCACGATCAAGACCAGAGCCGGTCAGATCCGTTCCAGTGAAGACGATTTCTGGATTACCATCAAAGGCAAGGGCGGACATGCGTCAGCCCCGCATCTGGTGCATGATCCGCTGGTTGCTGCAGCAGAAATCATCATGCAGCTGCAGACGATCATCTCCCGCAATGTCAACCCGCTGGATGCGGCGACAGTGTCCTGCTGCGATATCAAGACCGATGGGGTCATGAACGCGCTTCCGACCAATATTACAATCCTTGGTGACTGCCGCACATACAACCCGGCAGTATCCCAGTTGATTGAAAAGAAAATGCGGCAGATTGTCGCATCAGTATGCGAAGCAAATGACTGCGAAGGCGAAGTGAAATATGACCGGGTATTCATCCCGGCAATCAACGATGCTGCCTGCACCCAGGTTGTCATTGACACAGCCACAAAGCTTTTCGGACCGGAAAAGGTTATTGTTTCGGAGTTCCCGGGTTCGGCCAGTGAAGATTTCGGACAGTTCTCGGCAATTGTACCAGGCTGTCTGTTTGATATCGGCACCCTGCCGGAAGGCGCAGTCACGTTTGCGCCGAAGCATAACGCGCACTATGTTTTCAATGACGACGCGATCCTGGTCGGCAGTGAAATGTTTGCGCAGATCGTCAGAAACCGCCTGAAGTAAAATAGTATAATAATCCGGTACACAGTTATATGTACCGGTTTTTTTTGTTATCATCAAAGTGACGGAGTAAAGAAATGGCTGATCAATCCCTGAAGAAAGACAACCCCAGTTTTATCAAAACCAGAACTGATTATTTCTGGATTATCGACCTTTTTGCCTATACGCTGACCGGAACGTGCAGTTCCTTGGCATTTCATCTGAGTCCGAAGGGGATACTGATGGTAGCGATGGTCTGTATTGTGCAGGGGGCAGTGATCCTGTTTACTTCGTATTATTGGAACTGGCCGCTGTATGCCAAGCGGTTCTTAGGGTCATTCCTGCCCGGTCTGCTCCTTGTCTTTTTCTACCGGATCATCATGCCGGCAGACGGTGTCTATGCGCTGATATCGGCCATGTTCATGCCGATTGCCTCGGGCACCACACTGGTGCAGGGAATCTGCCATACAAATAAAAAAGCCGGTTGGCTGATGATGCTGGAAGCAGTGCTCATCGGCCTGAGCCTGGGACTGGGCGGTTTTGTGGCCATGAAGATCGGAGGGGCAGCCGGATGGATCTGATGAAGGAAGCTTTGCTGTATGGCTTGTA
>JAFOIT010000005.1 GCA_017420585.1 Solobacterium sp. | reverse complement strand
TATCGCCGCAACCGGATTGATGGCAGCGGTGGGTCTTGGCTATCTGCTCAGTGAAAAGACCTTCCAGAACCTCTATGTCAGCCGTGAGTCGTTTTATCACAACGGGCAGTCCCACCGGTTCACCAGTGTCAAAAGCATCGAGCCGGACCGCAGGTCCTACAAGGTGCATCTGATGAACGGTGAAACGCTGAGTGTCAGCCGGGACAAGGCCCTGGCGATCCGGGCGCAGGTTGACCGCAGGCCAAAGAAAATCAAATAAGTATTCCGCAATCGTATTCATGAACGGCTTCTGCTTCAGGAGCCGTTTTATATGTTTCCGCCGGAATCATTCCGGCTAAAAATGGATGATAATGCTGAAAACGAAAGGACTGAAAAAAGCATGCGGGGGTTTCGGAACCGGCTGATAAGCAGGACTGTATAAGGGGTACTGCGGTTTTGTCCGGCGGCAGGCAGATAATGATCATATCCTGTGGTATGATAAGACTGCGGCACAGCCGTAAAGGCAATGCAGAACTGTGAAAAAGCATGTGAAAGAAGGACAAAGATGAAAATCAAAGCGGTTTTTCTTGATTTTGATGATACCCTGGGCAACCGGGAGTACTATGCCAACCAGCAGTACCGGGAACTGGTGCACAGCTGCGGCGGCATGCTGGACCTGGTGGAGGAAGAAGCGGTCGTGCAGGACTGTGTGCTCTGGGACCAGCACGGCACCCAGCCCAAGGAATACATACGGGCCATGCTGGAACAGAAGTACGGCATCCGGCTGCCGATGGACAACCTGACTGCCTGGTGGCAGGAGCGTGAATGGCAGAAAGCCGTACTGTATCCGGGGGTTGAGGACACCCTGCACCAGCTGATCGCCTCCGGTTACCGGCTCGGCATCATTTCCAACGGCAGCGGCATTGCCCAGCGGCGCAAGCTGGAGAAGACCGGCATCATTGACTGTTTTGATGATGTGATCATCAGCGGGGACTACGGCATGCGCAAGCCGGATCCGAAACTGTTCCTGCTGGCTGCCAGCCGGATGAATGTCCAGCCGGAGGAAAGCGTCATGGCCGGGGACATCTATTCCATGGATGTCATCGGGGCTTACCGGGCCGGCATGCATGTGATCTGGGTCTCCCGGCACGGATACCAGGGAGCACCGATCCCGGCGCTGCGTTCGGTGACGGAACTGCCGGAAGCCCTGGAAAAACTGGAAGCGGGGCTGTACTGAGCCATGCGGGAAGAACAGCTCAGAAGGATAGCCCGGATGGAAGATATTACGGATCAGGCCCGGCAGGCAGTGGATGCGCTGGCGGCGGGACTGGAACAGTACAGGGCCGTTCAGAAGGATCTGAAGGAACTTGAGGAATACTACAGCAGTCCGGCCTGGAAAGAAGATTTTCAGGCAGCGGAAGAAGGCCGGCTGCCGGCCGGACTGAAGTGCGGGGTGCTGGCCGAGGATACAGTCTATGACCTGCTCAGTGAACGGGACGAACTGATGCAGGAACTGGCACTGCTGAGTACGGAAGCAAACGGCTGAAATGCCGGAAAAATAACGGAGGCAGATATGAAAATCGGAGTATATTATGTAGAATCAACGAACGTTGACAGTGTCAACATCAACCAGTACAACCAGGACCTGGTCAAAACACTGGGCGAAATGACCGGGCACGAGATCGGTTTTACCGATCTGGAACACGCGAAGAACGCGGATCTCCTGCTGGTCTTTATCGGCGGGGGCGGCACGGAGGGACGCTTCAAGGCTGTCCTGGACCGGCTGCCGCGGCCGGTCTTCCTGATGACCACCGGGTACAACAATTCCCTGGCGGCCTCGATGGAAATCCTGTCCTATCTGCAGCAGCAGAACATCAAGGGTGAAATCATCCACGGCTCGACGGAAAAGATGGCAGCCCGCATCAGCACCCTGGCCACGGTCTTTGCGGCAAAGAAGAAGATCCACAATATGCGCCTGGGTTCGGTCGGCAAGCCGAGTGACTGGCTGATCTCCTCGGATGTGGACGCTGCCCTGAGCAGGGAAAAGAACGGTATCGAAATCGTTGACATTTCCATGGAAGAATTCTTTGCGGAAATCGCGAAGAAGGAATACGAAGACAACGTCTGGACAAAAATGGTCAAGGAAAAGAACTGGCATCCGCAGGATACCGAGCTCTGCTGTGAGATCTACGGGGCCCTGCGCCGGCTGGTGGACAAGTACAGCCTGGACGGCGTGACGGTCCGCTGCTTCGACCTGCTCGGTCCCGTCAAGGGCACCGGCTGCCTGGCCCTGGCGGTCCTGAACGCCCAGGGGATCTATGCCGGCTGTGAAGGCGACATGCCGAGCCTGATCTCCATGGCCATTCTCGGTGAGCTGAGCGGCAAGCCGGTCTTCATGGCCAACCCGTCGAGAATCCTGTCCGACAGCAATGAAATCATCTTTGCGCACTGCACCCTGCCGCTGAACATGCCGACGGAGATCGAACTGATGACCCACTTCGAGTCGGGTCTCGGCGTGGCGTTCCGGGGCAGGATCCAGGAAGGACCGTGCACGATCTTCAAGACATCCGGCCTGCTGGACCGTTACTTCGTCAAAGCCGGTACACTGGCGGAGAACCTGTGTGAGACCAACCTGTGCCGGACCCAGATCCGCATCGGGCTGGACGAGGAAGACCTGAACTACTTCCTGACAAAGTCCATCGGCAACCATCACCTGATTGTCAGCGGTGATTACGAGGAGCTTGTAAAGGAATTCTACAAGTGGCTGTAAGGGCTGCCGGAAGCACAAAAGAAAAGATTGTGAGGCCTGTTCCACACAATCTTTTTTACTGCTTGGGGTTCTTGGCGAGTTCTTCCTTGGCTTTGCGGGCTTTCGCCGCGGCATTGGCCTGGTCTATTTCATCCTGCGGCAGGATAGCCGTGATGTGCTTCAGGGTTTCCCGGAAGGTGGCGAGGGTTTTCTTCAGCCGCGCGCGCATGTCGACAATCGCCCGGTAATTGCCGGCGGTTTCCATTTTCACGGCGTCCTGCACGATCTTCAGCAGGGCCGGCAGGTACATGTCATACAGCCGGATGAGTTCCTTTTCCCCGCTGTCAAACAGGTACTGCACATCCCGCAGTTCCCGCAGCCGGTCAATGGTCATGCCCAGGGCTTCCTGCAGCGATTCGTCCCGCAGCTCGAGCCGGACCTTCTCAAAGGCGGCGATAAATGACGCGGCTTTGTTCATCCGTTCTTCTTTTGCCTGTTCAGCTGTCACCATGGTGCTCATGAATTCATTATAAGGCAGACAGACACAGCGGAAAAACCGTATCTTTTCATAATGAATGCTATAATATGTGGGCCTGTAAGGAGGATCCATGCCGAAGACCTATACACCGATGATGCAGCACTATCTTTCCATCAAGGAACAATATCCCGATGCGATTGTTTTCTACCGCCTGGGTGACTTCTATGAGATGTTTTTTGAAGATGCCAGAACAGCCAGCCGGGAGCTGGACCTTGTCCTGACAGGGAAGAATGCCGGGGTGGAGGAACGGGTGCCGATGTGCGGGGTGCCGCACCATGCGGTAACCGGCTATGTGCAGCGGCTGGTGCAGCGCGGCTACAAGATCGCGATTGTCGAGCAGATGCAGGATCCCAAAGAAGCCCAGGGGCTGGTGGAACGCGATGTCGTGCGGGTCATCACCCCCGGTACGGTCATGGCGGAAATCTCCGATGAGAAAGAGAGTGTCTACCTGGCTGCCGTTGAAGACTATAAATACGGCTATGCCCTGGCCGTGGCCGAGATGAGCACCGGTGAGACCTTCCTGGAGGAAATCTCCCATGATACATCGGCCCTGACCCAGGCAATCCTGAAAAACAATATCCGCGAGGCGGTCCTGCCGGCTTCGTTTGATGAGCGCCTGGTAAAGGTGCTGCGGGAGCTGCAGGTGGTGATCTCCTGGTGTGATGAAACGGAAATCAGGGAAACCTATGAACCCCTGATGGAGAACATTGTCCGCGAACATGACCGGAAAGCCTGCGGGCGGATGCTGCAGTATCTGGAGGCGACCCAGAAACACCTGCTGGGGCATCTGCAGGTATGCCGGATCCAGAATGAGGATGAGATCCTGTACATGGATTTCGCGACCCGGCAGAATCTGGAACTGACGTCTTCCCTGAACCGGCAGAACAAGCAGGAGACCCTGTGGTCATTCCTGGACTGCTGCCGGAGTGCGATGGGTTCCCGTCTGCTGCGGCGGTGGATCGAACAGCCGCTGGTCAACCGGGAACAGATCCTGCAGCGGCAGCGCCGGCTGGCCTGGCTGATGAAGAACTTCATGAACCGCAGTGACCTGCGCGATCATCTGGGCAGGATCTATGATCTGCAGCGGCTGATTGCCCGCTGTGCGATGAATACCGCTTCACCCGTTGACTGCCTGCGGCTGAGCCGGACCCTGCTGGAAGTGCCGGGGATCCTGGCTGCCATACAGAGTGAGGAATTCGGGGTCTATGCGTCCCTGGATCCGCTGACGGAACTGTCGGACCAGCTGAAGGATGCGTTTGTGGACACACCGCCGGCCGTGCTGTCCGACGGGGGCATTTTCCGGGACGGCTACAATGCCGAACTGGATGAAGCGCGCGCCATCCAGCGCAACGGCCGCAGGTTCATTGCGGACCTGGAAGCGAAGGAACGCGAACGGACCGGCATCAAGACCCTGAAGATCGGCTACAACAAGGTCTTCGGCTATTATATTGAAATATCCAAGGTGGCGGCCCAGCAGGTGCAGGAAGACTGGGGCTATGTGCGCAAGCAGACCCTGGTCAATAACGAACGGTTTATTTCCCCCGAGCTCAAGGAGAAGGAAGACCTGATCCTGCATGCCGAGGAGAATGCGATCCGGCTGGAAAAGCAGCTGTTCGCAAACCTGCTGGTCACGATCCGCGGCTACCTGCCGAAGCTGCAGAAGCTGGCCCTGGCCCTGGCGGAAATCGACTGCATCGCGGCCCTGGCGGAAGACTCGGCGAAGTACGGCTATGTATGCCCGGAATTCACGGAGGATGAACTGGATATCCGCAGCGGCCGGCATCCGATTCTCGATGAGAAGATGAAGGATCCCCGCTATGTGGCCAACAGCCTGCACATGGATGAACACAGCCGGATCCTGCTGATTACCGGCCCGAACATGGGCGGCAAATCCACGTATATGCGGCAGGCGGCGCTGCTGGTGATCATGGCCCAGATCGGCTGCTATGTACCGGCAAAGTCATGCCGTATGCCGCTGTTCGACAAGATTTTCACCCGTATCGGGGCCAGTGATGACATCCTCGGGGGACAGTCGACTTTCATGGTGGAAATGAATGAGGCCAACCGGGCTCTGCAGGAAGCGACCAGCCGGTCATTGATCCTGTTTGATGAAATCGGCCGGGGCACGTCCACCTATGACGGCATGGCGCTGGCCCAGGCGATGATCGAATACATTGCCTCGTGCATCCATGCCCGCACGCTGTTCAGCACGCATTACCACGAACTGACCTCGATCACCGATACGGTGGAGGGCATCCGCAATGTCCATGTGGCCGTGAAGGAAGACAACAACGAAGTGACCTTCCTGTACCGGATCAAGGACGGCAGCGCGGACCGTTCCTACGGCATCAACGTGGCCCGTCTGGCCGGTCTGCCGGAAGCGGTGCTGACGCGGGCTGCGGCCCTGCAGAAGGAACTGGAATCCCGCCGGCGGGTGGTCCAGCAGAGCTATCAGCTGATTGAGATGAAAAAGGAAGATCCCGTGGCCGACAGTATCCTGGGCAAGCTCAGGGCGGTCTCCCCGGACGATCTTTCCCCGCGGGAAGCCTGGCAGATGCTGGCCGACCTGGCTGCGGAAGCCGGCAGAAAGGAGTCGTAATGGAACAGGATAAACTGATTATCCGGGGTGCCCGGGAAAATAACCTGAAGAATATTTCCCTGGACATCCCGCGCAATAAACTGGTTGTCATGACCGGCCTGTCCGGCAGCGGCAAGACCTCACTGGCTTTCGACACGATCTACGCCGAGGGCCAGAGAAGATACGTGGAATCCCTGAGCGCCTACGCCCGGCAGTTCCTGGGCGGGGTAGACAAGCCGAATGTCGAACTGATCGAAGGCCTGTCCCCGGCAATTTCCATTGACCAGAAGACTACTTCCAACAACCCCCGTTCCACGGTGGGCACCGTCACGGAAATCTATGACTACCTGCGCCTGCTGTATGCCCGCACGGGAGTCCCGTACTGTCCGAACCACAACATCCCGATCACCGGGCAGACGATCACGGAAATGGTCAGCACGGTCATGGGCTGGCCGGAAGGATCCCGGCTGACCATCATGGCCCCGATCATCCGCAACAAGAAAGGCGCCTACAAGGACACCTTTGAAAAGCTGCGGCGGGACGGGTATGTCCGCGTCAGGGTGGACGGCGAAGTGAAGATGCTCGAGGACGAGATCGAACTCGACAAGAACCGCAAGCATGACATCGATGTGGTCGTGGACCGGATTATCCTGCGGGAGGAATCCCGGGGCCGGCTGCACGATTCGCTGGAGACTGCCCTGAGCCTGGCCAACGGCATGGCCGTTGTCATGACCGGGGACAGGGAAGAACTCTTTTCCAGCAACTATGCCTGCCGGATCTGCGGGTTCTCGGTGCCGAAACTGGAACCGCGGCTGTTCTCGTTCAACGCGCCGCTGGGGGCCTGTGATGTGTGCCACGGCCTCGGCATTACCGAGGAAGTGGACCTCGATTCCCTGATCCCGGACCCGTCCAAGTCCATCCGGCAGGGCGGCATCCGCTACTACAAGAACATCGTCGATACCGAGAATATCGAGTGGCAGACCTTCGCGACCCTGTGCAAGGCCTACAAGGTGGATCTTGACAAGCCGCTGAAGGATCTCACGAAGACCCAGATGCATGCCATCCTGTACGGCAGTGACCGGCCGATTGCGTACTCGATTACCTCTTCCGGCGGAAACAAGTACACGCGCAATGACTATATCGAGGGCGTCAAGTCGCTGATTGAGAGACGGTATGTCGAAACAACCAGCTCGATGTCCAAGGAATGGTACCATACGTTCATGTTTGAGAGCCCCTGTCCGAAGTGCGGCGGCCGGCGTCTGAACGAGCAGGCCCTGAGCGTGCGGGTCGGAGACCGGAATATCCACGGCTTCACCCTGATGTCGGTTGTGCAGGCCCTGGACTGGATCGATCATCTGGAGCTGTCGGAAACGCAGGCCCAGATTGCCGACATGGTGCTCAAGGAAATCCGCAGCCGCCTGCAGTTCCTTAAGGATGTGGGCCTGGAATACCTGACCCTGGACCGGCTGGCCGGCACGTTGTCGGGCGGCGAGGCCCAGCGGATCCGGCTGGCCACCCAGATCGGCTCGCATCTGTCCGGCGTGCTCTACGTGCTGGATGAGCCCAGTATCGGCCTGCACCAGCGGGACAATGCCCGGCTGATCCGGACCCTGAAGAACATGCGCGACCTGGGCAATTCGCTGATCGTCGTCGAGCATGATGAGGAAACAATGATGTCAGCCGACTGGATCGTCGATATCGGTCCGGGAGCCGGCATTCACGGCGGTGAGGTTATCGCCAACGGCCCGCCGGAAGAAGTCATGGCAACAGAGAATTCCATTACCGGCCAGTATCTTTCCGGCAAGCAGCTGATCCCGCTGCCGGCGGAACGGCGCAAGGGCAACGGCCACAGCGTCGACATCACCGGGGCAGAGGAACACAACCTCAAGAAGATCAATGTGAAATTCCCGCTGGGCAAACTGGTGCTGGTCACCGGGGTGTCCGGGTCGGGCAAGAGCACGCTGGTCAATGAAGTGTTCATGAAGGCGGTCCAGCAGAACCTCGGCCGGGCCAAGGTAAAGCCCGGCAAGTTCAAAAAGATCAAGGGCCTGGAGAACCTCGACAAGCTCGTGCAGATTGACCAGGATCCCATCGGGCGGACCCCGCGGTCCAACCCGGCCACCTATACCGGGGTCTTCGATGATATCCGCGATGTGTTCGCGGCGACGCCGGAAGCGAAGCTGCGCGGCTATGACAAGGGACGCTTCTCCTTCAACGTCAAGGGCGGCCGCTGTGAAGCCTGCCAGGGGGACGGTGTCAAGGTGATCTCCATGAACTTCCTGCCGGATGTGTATGTACCGTGTGAGGTATGCCACGGCCGGCGGTACAACGAGGAAACCCTGCAGTGCACCTTCAAGGGCAAGAATATCTATGATGTCCTGGAGATGACGGTGGAGGAAGCGCTCGGCTTCTTTGCCAACCAGCCGAAGATCCGCACAAAACTGCAGACACTCTACGATGTCGGCCTGGGCTATCTGAAACTGGGCCAGTCATCCACGACGCTGTCCGGCGGTGAGGCCCAGCGGGTCAAGCTGGCCAGCGAACTGCAGAAGCGGCCGACCGGCAAGACTGTCTATATCCTCGATGAACCGACTACGGGCCTGCATACCGACGATGTCAAGCGGCTGATCGCGGTGCTGCAGCGGATTGTCGACTCCGGCAATACCGTGATTGTCATTGAGCATAACCTGGATGTCATCAAATGCGCGGACTGGATCATCGATCTGGGTCCGGAAGGCGGCGATGCCGGCGGCCAGGTCATTGCCGTGGGCACCCCCGAACAGATTGCGGCCCATCCGGATTCCTGGACCGGCCAGTATCTGAAGAAAGCCCTTGACTGGACCAGGGCCCATACCAGAGCAGAAGACGGAGGAACAACATGCCGGGATTGAAACTGAACAAGAATGTCACCGTCCGGGAGATTGCCCGGTACTTCAACCTGCGCCAGATGACCGGGGATGACAGTTCCCTGGACCGGATCGTCACCGAACCGGATATCAACCGTCCGGGTTTTGAACTGTCCGGCTATGTGCGCCGGTCCGACCCGCAGCGTATTGTCATCCTGGGCAACAAGGAAAGTGAATACATCAAGCTGATGGCCCGGAATGTGCAGCGGCCCCGCTTCATGTCCCTGCTCAATCTGGAAACCCCGATGATCATCATCTCGAATGACAATCCCCTGCCGGAAATCCTGAAGGAAGTGGCGGAAGAGAACAATTTCCCGGTTTTCGTGACGCCGATGGAAACAGCCCGTATCATGGTGGACCTGATCTCCTTCCTGGATGAAGCCCTGGCCGAGGAAGACACGGTGCACGGGGTGTTCGTGGTCGTCTATGACAAGGGCATCCTGCTGACCGGGGACAGCGGCATCGGCAAGTCCGAAACAGCGCTGGAACTGATCCGCAGCGGCCACAGCCTCGTGGCGGATGACCGGGTGGATATCCTGCGGGTGCACAACACCCTGAAGGGAACCGCCCCGGAACTGCTGCGGGGGATGCTGGAAGTGCGCGGTATCGGCATCATTGACGTGGTCCGCATGTACGGTGCCACCAGTGTGATCCGCCGGCACAATATCGATATGGTGGTGCACCTGACCCCGTATGATGAAAACCGGGACTATGACCGTCTCGGGGACCTGCCGACGGTGTATACCGAACTGCTGGATGTCCGGATTCCGACCATTGAGCTGCCGGTCAGCCCGGGCCGTTCGACCAGCGTCCTGGTGGAGTCGGCTGTCATGAACTTCATCCTGCAGGAAGCAGGCTACAACTCCTCGGCCATGTTCAAGGAACGTATCCGGACACACCTGATCCAAATCAACGAAGAAAACCAGAAGGGGAAAAACGATGATTAAGGCCGTGCTGTTTGACTATGACGGCACCCTGATGGATACCGAGCCGGTCATCATCGCCTCCTATACGGAACTGTTCCGCCGCTACCGCCGGCCGGAGGATTTCACCCCGGAACTGCAGGTTGAAGTGCTGGGCCCGTCCCTGGATGTGGAAATGAAGAAGTTCTTTCCGGAACTGGATACAGAGCAGCTGAAGGCGGAATACCGGGATTATCAGAACGAACACCTGCGGGAGCTGATCAAACCGTTTCCCGGCTGTATTGAGCTGCTGGAAGCCCTGCAGGCAAAAGATATCCGCTGCGGCCTGGTTTCCACCCGGCGGACCGATTCCATGGAAATGCACCTGGAGATATTCGGCATGACGCAGTACTTCCAGACCATCATCGGTACGGACAAGGTCGCCAACAACAAGCCGGATCCCGAAGGCATATTCAAGGGCATGGATGAACTGGGGGTTTCCCGGGAAGAGTGCATGTATGTCGGGGACAGCGCCAGTGATATCATGGCCGGACACCTGGCCGGGGTCCTGACGGCCGGCATCATCACCAATGAGCATAAACGCCCGGCGGTGGAGACAGCCGGTCCGGATTACATGCTGGATGAGCTCATTTCACTTGTCAGCCTGATTGATATGCTATAGTTAAGATACAGAAAGAGAAGGTAAAGAATATGGCATTACTGAAATTCCACGACGGTTTCAACGGCACATACGAAGTTGGCGGCCAGACGCTGAAGATCGGCAAGGACGGCATCAAGCCGTACGATATGACATACGGTGCTGTCGCTTCCTGCATGTACGCGACATTCCTGGATCACACCAATGCGAAGGGCCTCAAGGTCGGCGATGTCGAAATCTACATCGACGGCCGCAAGCGCAAGGAAATCCCGACAACCCTGGAATATGTCAACATCCTGATGCGGGTCGGCGGACCGGAATCCGAGGAAGCGCTCAAGGAGTGCATGGACCTGGCGATGCGTGACTGCTCGATGGTGCAGACCGTATACAAGGTTTCTGAAATCGAATACACATTTGAAAAGATGTAACTGAAAGAAGGACAGCGGCAGCTGTCCTTTTTTAATTCCGGGCATTTTCATTTCAGCCGTGAGGAAACAGTGTTACGATGAAACCAGAAAGGCTGTATGAAGATTCATACAAGGTGAAAAGATATGGCACTGGTACAGTTCAAGGACGGTTTCAAGGGAACTTATGAAGCCGGCAATCAGACTCTGCATGTAGGCGACGGCGGCCTGGTCCCGTATGACATGACATACGGCGCCCTGAGTGCCTGCCTCTACTCCAACTTCCTCAAGCATGCCAAGGCGGCAGGGGCCGAAATCAAGGGCACTGACGTCTATGTGGACGGCCGCAAGCGCAGCGGGGTTCCGGCAACGCTTGAACATGTGGACATCCTGTTCCGGGTGGACAGTGACGCGGATGAAGCGGTCCTGCAGGACTGCCTGAAGAAGGCGACCGAAACCTGCTCGATGTTCCAGACCATCGCCTGTGTGGCGGAGATGGAATACCGCGCCGAGAAGAAGTAATCACCGGCTGAAGAAGACTCCTGAAAGGAGTTTTCTTTTTGGGAGTATTGAAATTGTGGCACGCTGAAGGGCGTGGTAGAATATGGCAGAAAGAGGAGGATTGCGATCATGGCGGAAAAGAAACGAGTCATTCTGGTCAGCGGCATGTCCGGGGCAGGCAAGAGCACTGCCACAAGGATCCTGGAGGACATGGGCTGGCATGTCATTGATAACTTCCCGGTGCAGCTGGTCAGCCTGCTGGTCGATATGATCGAAGCCAGCATCGATCCGCGGTACAGATATATTGCCCTGGCAACGACGGCCCAGGATTTCCCGGAATTCCTGCGGGGTCTCAACGGTGACGACATCGCCGTGCAGGTGCTGTTCCTCGATGCCAGTGACGCGGTCCTGCTGCACCGTTACAAGAGCACCAGGAGAACCCATCCGCTGCTCTTGAGCAACTCGGTGAATACGCTGGAAGAAGCGATTGCCGTTGAGCGGCAGATGTTCCAGAGCTACCGGTCGGACACCTTTACGACCATTGACACGACCTTTGTGCAGGAAAAGGAACTCAAGCAGAAGCTGGAACAGTACTTCTCCCGCAACGAGGTGCCGAACTTCACGATTTCGTTTGTGTCCTTCGGATACAAGAACGGGGTACCGCTGGATGCCGACCTGATGATCGACGTGCGTTTCCTGCCGAACCCGTACTGGGTGCTGAGCCTGCGGACCATGACCGGCAATGACCGGGAGGTCTATGACTGGGTCATGGAGAAGCCGGAGACCCAGGAATTCATCAAGCGCCTGCTGTCCTTCATGGACTATGCCTTTACCGAATATGTGAAGGAGGGCAAGAATCACTTTACCGTGGCGATCGGCTGCACCGGCGGCCAGCACCGCTCCGTGACCATTGCCAACTACCTGTATACACACTACCAGAACCAGTACAACTGCTATCTGGAGCACCGTGACGCTCCGCGGAAGACCCGCGATGAATAAGAATGTTGTCGTGATCGGCGGCGGCCACGGCCAGTCGGCCATCTGCCGGGGCATCAAGAATATCGAGGGGCTGCACATCACTGCCATTGTCACGGTGGCAGATGACGGCGGCAGCACCGGACGGCTGCGGCGCAAGTTCCATATTCCCGCCATGGGTGATATCCGGGCGGTAATGATTGCCCTGGCCGAAAGTGAAACACTGATGAGCGAACTGATGAATTACCGGTTCGCGGATCCCGAGGGCAAGGAAGAAGACATCGGCGGCCATAATCTGGGCAACCTGATCCTGACGGCCCTGACCCAGGAAACCGGCAGCTTCATGGAAGCCATCCAGACCATCGGCCAGGTGCTGCGCGTCAAAGGCCACATCGTTCCCGCCACGGAGCAGGTCATAACCCTGCTGGCCCGGATGGAAGATGGGGTGATCGTGCGGGGTGAAGCGAATATTCCCGACCGGAACCATCATATTTCCGAAGTGTTCTACGAAGAAGAGGTACATGCGGATCCGGATGCCGTTGCGGCGATCAGGGAAGCAGATCTGATCATCTACGGGGTCGGTTCGCTGTATACCAGCATCCTGCCGAACATCATCATCCCGGAGATCCGGGAGGCCCTGCACGAAAGCAAGGCGGAGCGGGTGTATCTCTGCAATGCCATGACCCAGCCGGGGGAAACGGACGGCTACAGCGTGGAGGACCACGTGGAGGCTCTGCAGCAGCACGGCACCCCGGTGGACGCGGTTGTGGTGCCGGCCGACCCGCTGCCGGAAGAGATTCTGGAGCGCTACTATGCGGAGAGCAGCACGCCGGTGTCAGTGACGGAAATGAATCACGATTATGAGATCATCCGGCTGCCGCTGCTGAGTTTTGACAACCAGCTGATCCGGCATGATTCCCGGCGGATCCAGGAAGCGGTGGAGTATCTGCTGCATCTGCAGGAGGATGATGACTGATGTCCTATACAACCGATGTCAAACAGGAAATCGCCCTGCACCTGCCGGAGGGGGATGAAGCCCGGGCAGAGCTGTCGGCGCTGATACAGATGACATCGTCCCTGTCCATTTCAAGCCGGGGTCTCGGCATTGTGACGGAGAGCAGCAACGCGGCTGTATCACGGTGCATTTACCGGCTGCTGAAACAGCGCCATGAAGTGCAGATCGAACCGTCGGTCAAGCGGCGGATGAACCTGCGCAAGAACCGGATCTATATCCTGCGGGTCTATGGCAACACCAGGGAAATCCTGGAGGATCTGGGTATTTATTCCAGCCGGGGCCTCAAGGACCGGCCGCTGCAGCGGATCGTCACCAAGGACAGCTGCGCGCGGGCCTACCTGGCCGGGGCGTTCATGGCCCAGGGCAGCGTCAATTCCCCGAAGACTTCGAGCTATCATCTCGAAATCCAGGCGGCGAACCAGAAACATGCGGAATTCCTGATTGAACTGATGGAACGGTTCTACATCACGGCCCGCATGATTGAACGGCGGGGACACTGGATTGTCTACATCAAGGCGGCGGAGCGGATTGCGGATTTCCTGCGCTGCGTGGAGGCGGATGAGAGCCTGCTGCAGTTTGAGGATGCCCGCATCACCCGGGACCTGGCCAACAGCGTGACCAGGCTCAACAACGTCGATGTCGCCAACGAATACAAAAGCATGCAGGCGGCGAACCGGCAGCTGACGGATATCAGCGTGCTGGAAGAGGCCGGGCAGATCCGCTTTCTGGACGCCAAACTGCAGGAAGTCATTGCCCTGCGGAAGGAATTCCCGGAAGCGTCCCTGAATGAACTGGCGGAGAAGATCCGGCAGCGCACCGGCAACCCGGTATCCAAGTCCGGGCTGAAGCACCGCTTTGTCAAAATACATGATCTTGCGGAAAAGGCAGGTGGTACGGATGAGTGATGTCATCTTTATGGTTTTCTGGACAGCCGCCATGGCGATTGCCCTGTATCTGACCGTCCGGTATCTGTGGCCGCTGCTGCTGGTGGCCGTACTGGTGGCCCTGGGCGGGGTGCACCGGCGGAAGAAGGCAGTCCGGCAGCTGGAAGAAGAATATGAAAAGGCCCGGGAGGAAACACTGGCCAATCAGGTGTTCCGTGAGCAGGTCAGAAAACGGGAGGAAGCACCGGTCATCATTGACGCCGAGTTCACCCCGGTGAAAGAAGAGAAACAGGAGCAGGCAGCACATGGAAGTAACAATTAAAGAACTTGAACATGATTTCATGGCCGTTCAGCCGGAAGACTGGCCGGTCATTCAGTCCTATCTCGAACGGGCGCACTACGAAGAGTGCAACCACAATGTTGTATGCATGCTGCTGTGGCTGGAGTGGTACCCGCTGTTCTATGTAAAGACGGAAAACTACATGATCCTGCTGGGCATTCATAACGGGCAGTTCTTCACATATATGCCGTTATGCACACCGGAGTACTTCGAGGAAGCCATCCGCAAGGCTAAGAGCATCTTTGATCATTATGGCCACCCGTTTGTCATGGCCTGCTATACAAGGGAAGCGATGGAACGGGTGCTGCAGATCTTCCCGGAATACACTGCCTGCAGTGACCGGAATGCGGCTGATTATGTCTATGAAACAGAAAAGCTGATCTCGTTCTCCGGCAAGGCCCTGCAGAAAAAACGCAATCATCTGAATGCGTTCTACCGGGAAAACGAGGGCAGATGGGTGTATGAATCGCTGACCCGGGACAACCTGGAGGAATGCCGGGCATACCTGGCCGGCTGGCACAAGGATGACGCGGATGCCGAGGTGCAGGAAGACCGGACGGGCACCGAACGGATTCTGGACCTCTTCGGGAAGATTCCCTACCGCGGCGGCCTGATCCGTATTGACGGCAAGGTGCGGGCTTTTGCCATCGGCAGCGTGCTGAGCGAGCGCATGTGCCAGGAGAATATCGAGAAGGCTGACGATGAGGTCCGCGGTCTTTACCAGGCCATCATGCGGGAATTCCTCAGCCATGAATTCGCGGCTTACCAGTACGTCAACCGGGAAGACGATATGGGCCGGGAGAACCTCCGGCATGCCAAGGAAGCTTATCATCCGGTCTTCATGATCGAGAAATACCGCATCTGCGGGGAAGGACAGTCAGCATGATCGAACGCAGCAATCCGAATCTGACCGCCGGCATCAAGAGTGTCTGGCGGCAATGCTTCACCAATGAGGATGACCGCTATACCGAGTTCTTTTTCCGTCTGATCTACAAGCCGGAATACGGCTATGCCGTTACGGACCGGGGCCGGGTGGTCTCCACGCTGTGCCGCATCCCGCATGCCATCATGTTCAACGGCCGGGTGCTGGCCACCAGCATGATCGTCGGCGTGGCAACGGTGCCGGATGCCCGCAACAAGGGCCACATGCATGATCTGATGGACACGGTCCTGGATGCCTGCTCGCATTCGGAACTGATTACTCTGATCCAGGCCTATGAACCGGCCCTGTATGAACCGTACGGTTTCCGGATGATCTATAACCGCAGTGACTATACCGTGACCCGTCTGGATGTACAGCGGATCACCAACGTCGGCTGTGCCTATGATCCTTCGCCGATCGACATGCTGAAGTGCTACAGTGCTTTCATCAGCCGCTTCAACGGCTTCTACGCGCGGGATCTGGAATACTTCGTGCGCTACAAGAAGGAAATCACGGCCCAGGGCGGGAAGATTGTGGCCTACTATGACAGCAAGGGCCAGATCCGGGGCTATGCCTCGGTGCTGTTTGGCGGCAAGGAAGCGACCGTGGAGGAGTGCATCTACCTCGACAGCATGTCGCTGATGAAGCTGAT